>PMZN01000162.1:17797-18392 GCA_003170375.1 Acidimicrobiaceae bacterium
GCGCGAGCGACGGTTGGTTGGACGCGTTCGACGCCCAGGCGCTGCTCAGCGCGTATGGCATCGCGGTGGTCCGAGCTGTGCGCGTACGCACCCCGGCCGAAGCCGAGGCGGCTCAGGTCGAGCTCGGGTGCACGGTAGCCGTCAAAGTCGCCGCCGCGATCCACAAGAGCGATGTCGGCGGCCTCCGGCTCGGGGTGACCACCCCAGCTGCAGCCGCAGATGCGGTGCGGGCGATTCGCGCCGACCTGGAATCGGCCGGGATCGCCGGGGTGGCCACCGAGCTCCTCGTGCAGGAGCAGATCGAGTCGGGACGGGAGATGATCGTGGGTGTCAACCACGACCCCTTGCTCGGGTCGCTCGTCATGGTCGGTCTGGGTGGCACGCTGGTCGAGGTGCTGGGGGACGTCGCCGTCCGAATCGCGCCGCTCACCGACGTCGACATCGAGGACATGCTGCGATCGCTGAGGTCCTACCGGCTGCTGACGGGTTATCGAGGGGCGCCCCCTCTCGACGTCGGCGCGCTGCGCCAAGTGCTTCACCGGGTCTCCGCACTTGTCGACGACCTGCCGGAGATCGCCGAGATCGACCTCAACCC
>PMZN01000100.1 GCA_003170375.1 Acidimicrobiaceae bacterium
AACCTCGATCGCCTCGCCGAATCGGGTGTGCGGTTCGATCGCCACTACAGCCAGGCTGCGCCCTGCTCGCCGGGGCGCGCCTGTCTCTACACCGGCACGTATCAGATGAACAACCGCGTCGTCGCGAACGGCACCCCGCTCGACGACCGGCTGGACAACCTGGCACGCGCCGGTCGACGAGCCGGGCTCGACCCCACACTGTTCGGGTACACGGACCAGGGAGTCGATCCGCGTGTCGTCCGGTCGCCTGACGATCCGCGCCTTTCCAGCTACGAAGGCGTGCTACCGGGCTTCACCGTCGGGCTCGACCTCAGCGGCGAGCACGCGAGATGGACCGAGTGGCTCCGGGACCTCGGCTACGACGCGCCCACGGAAGGCTATGAAGCCCTGGCGACAGAGCCCAACCGGCCCGAAGAGGTCGGCGTGTCCGCTTTCTTGACGAACCGTTACCTGGACTGGCTCGAACGACGGGACCGCCCGTGGTTCGCCCACCTGAGCTACTTGAGGCCGCATCCTCCCTACGCTGCGGCAGGCCGCTGGGCCGGTGCCTTCGATCCTGACGATGTCGACATGCCGATCGCCCCTTCCCCGCATCGCCACCGGCTTCATGAAGCGGCTCTTGGCTTGCCGGAAACGGCGGCTCCGACAGACGAGGGCGCCCTCCGACGGATGCGGGCCCAGTACTACGGAATGATCGGCGATGTCGATGCCCAGCTGGGCCGGGTCTGGGACGCCCTCGAGCGACTTGGCCAGTGGGAGGACACCTTCGTCCTGCTGACATCTGATCACGGTGAACAACTAGGAGACCACGGGTTGATGAACAAGCTCGGCTTCTTCGAGGAGAGCTACCGGGTGCCGGGCATCGTCCGCGCCCCCGGGCTTGGCGGGGCTCACGGAACCGTCGTCCATGCCTTCACCGAGAACATCGACTTCTTCCCGACGATCTGCGAGGCCCTGGGCCTCGTGGTCCCGGCTCAGTGCGACGGGTTGCCGCTCACCGCGTTCCTCGAAAAACGCGTTCCACCATGGTGGCGCTCCGCAGCCGCCTGGGAGTTCGACTGGCGCTACCTGGGCCTTCCCGGCGGCGCCTTCGACTGGCCCTGGGACAGGCACCTGGAACGGGACAACCTCGCTGTGCGGCGTTTTGACGACGGGGCCTACGTCCAATTCGGAGACGGCTCGTGGCGGTGCTTCGACGTCGGCGCCGACCCGACGTGGCGCACAGAAGTCGACGACTCCTCCCGGATCCTCGGGTATGCACAGTCGATGCTCGCCTGGCGAGCAGAGCACGCGGACCGGGAAGTCACGAACTTCCTTCTCGCGGACGGCGGCATCGGCCGCTGGCCGACGGGGACGGTCGTAGCGCCGTCGGACTGAGGAGACCGCGAGCGGTGTTCCCGGATAAGTGATGACTGTGCTGGTCGGACGCTGGGTGCATCGAAGCGACGACGACGAGCCTCACGTCTGACGCTGGTGCCTGTTGTAAGTGTCAAGTTCCGGAACATGGCGTCGACAATTCTCTTGATGAACGTCTACGCAATCCTTGGCTCGTCGGTGTCATCGCCGCCCCGTCGAACGGCGGCGCTCTCGGACCGGAGGCTCGTGGGGAGACCGCGGGTGATCCGATGACAATTTTCAATAGAGTCGGTCCGGCCGAGGAACGCTCTTCACCGCCCACCGCCAAGGCGGCCGAGCGCGCGAGCGAGGAGCAATTCAGGTCTCTTGTCGTCAACATCCCTGGCGCCGTGTACCGCCGAGAGTGTGTCGAACCTTGGGCGATGCGCTTTGTCAGTGATCACATAGAGGTGCTCACCGGCTACCCGGCGAGCGAGTTCGTGGAGGAGGACGTACGGTCCTTCGAATCGATCATCTGTGCCGACGATCGCGAGCACGTGAGCGGCGTGGTCCGCGAAGCGCTGAGCCGAGGGGGCTCGTTCTCTCTCGAGTACCGCCTGATGCACGCGAACGGCTCCTCCAGGTGGGTCGCTGAGCACGGCCGAGGTGTCGCGGATTCTGGCGGGCGGCCACTCTGGATAGACGGTGTGATTCTCGACCTTTCCGCCCAGAGGGAGACCGAGCAGCTCGGTGACCGTGGCGAGGTGCACCGCCGTCATCAGACCGGGCATGACATCCTGACCTGTCTTCCGGATCGGACGCTCATCCGTGACCGTCTCCAGCAGATGCTGCTCCGATCTCAGCGAGATCACTTCCTCATTGCCGCCTTCCTCGTCGATCTGGACAACTTCAGGTCGGTCAACGACAACCTTGGACAACGGGCCGGAGACGAGCTGTTGAAGGCGGTGGCCGCGCGCCTCGCGAGTGTGCTGCGGGCGAGCGACACCGTTGGGCGGCCCGGCGGGGACGAGTTCGCGATCCTCGCTGACGGACTATCGCTTTCTGCAGGGCCGGAACTGCTCGCCGAAAGGCTGCTGGACGCCATGAAGGAACCCTTCCGAGTCGAAGGGCTCGTTGACATTCCTCTTTCGATCACGGCGAGTATCGGCATCGCGACAAATGACGGGGACGAGCCGGACGATCTCCTCCGCGACGCAGCCATCGCCCTCTGTCAGGCGAAGGCCCGGGGAAGGAATTGTCACGTCCGGTTCAAGCCCGAGATGAAGACCGCCGGGATGGAGCGGCTCGAGCTCGAGGCCGATCTCCGGGAGGCCCTCCAGGAGAACCAGTTCTTCATTCTCTATCAGCCGATATTCGAACTTGACAGCGTCGACGTGTGCGGCGTGGAGGCGTTCCTGCGCTGGCGGCATCCCGTCCGAGGCATCGTCGACCCAGAGTCGTTCATGCCCGTACTGGAAGAGACCGGGATTATCGCCCCGGTCGGGTCGTGGCTGCTCAAGCAGGCCTGCCGACGAGCCGCCGCGTGGCATCGGCTCGGCCATCACCTCACGATGTCGGTCAACATCTCGACGCGTCAGCTCGAGGCGGAGGACCTCGTCGATCAGGTGGGGGGCGCTCTGTCGGCTACGGCGCTCGAACCCAGGTCGCTCGTCATCAACGTCGCCGAGCAGAGCTTGAAGAAAGACATGGGAACCATGGTTCGTCGGCTTCGCGAGCTCAAGGCACTCGGTGTCCTCGTCGCCGTCGACGACCTGGGTGCCGGCTATTCAGCGCTCGCACATCTTCGCCAGGTTCCGATCGACGCCCTCAAGATCGACCGATCGTTCGTCGCCGCGATGGCGGACTCGCCGGAAGCGATCAGCTCCATCCACACTCTTGTCCAGTTGGGCCGGACGCTCGGGATCGAGACTCTCGCTGAGGGCATCGAACAGGGCTGGCAGCTCGCTAGCCTTCAGGACGAGCACTGCAGATTCGGCCAGGGGTCCCTGTTCTCGCAACCGATCGCCCCCGAAGCACTTGAGGCCATTCTCACCCTCGAGCCCGTTGTCCCCTTGAGGGGCCACCTTCCGCGTCAGAGCCGTCCGGCATCCACGATCCGACGAAGGAACTGCTGAGTACGACTGTTGCCGGGCGCGGTGAACACCTGTCCTGGCGGGCCCTGCTCGAGTATCACGCCCTCGTCCAAGAAGCAGACCCGGTCTGCGATATCCCGGGCGAACCCCATCTCGTGGGTGGCGATCAACATGGTCATGCCGGCAGCTGCCAGCTCGCGAATGACCCCCAGCACCTCGGACACGAGCTCGGGATCCAGTGCGCTCGTCACCTCGTCCAACAGCATGATCCCCGGCTGCATGGCGAGAGCCCGGACGATTGCGACACGCTGCTGCTGACCACCGGAGAGGCGGTCGGGATAGTCGTCCTGTTTCTCTGAGAGGCCGAAGCGGACAAGCAGCGCTCGGCCTGCTTCCTCGGCCTCGTCGCGTGGGACCCCGAGCACTCGAGTGGGGCCGAGCGTGATGTTGCGGAGCACGGTCATGTGCGGAAACAGGTTGAAGGACTGGAAGACAATGCCGATGTGACGCCGCACTGCGTTCTCGTCGACGCCCGGCGCCGTGACGTCCTGGCCCCAGAGGAGGATCCGTCCGCGATTGACCGACTCCAACAAGTTCACGCAGCGAAGCAGCGTGGACTTGCCCGATCCCGATGCTCCTATGAGACAGATGACCTGGTGGGGCGCCACAGAAAGGTCGATTCCGCGCAGGACCTCGAGGTCGCCGAATGACTTGTGAACGTCCTCGAGCCGGACCGCCTCTTGGCTCGCGAAAGCCGGGTCGCCGTTCTGGGCCCCATCGTCAAGCTTGGCCGCGTCGACAAGCTGGGCCGTGTCGCCGAGCTGGGCCCCGCCAAGGTCCGGGGTGACGTCGGGCTCGCTCATCGAACCGCTCTACCCCCCGCCAGCCGGCGACTCACGTCCCGCGCAATGAGGCGGTCGGTGAACCGCGCGAGCGGGATCGTCAAGCAAAGGAACAAGAGCGCGGCAACCGTGTAGGACGAGTACACGAAGAGTGTCGAACTGTCGATCTGCGCCGCCCGGTTCGCCTCGATCACGGCCCCGAGCGTCGACACGAGCGCTGTGTCCTTCTGCAGGCTTATGAAGTCGTTCAACAGCGGCGGGATCACTGTGCGAACCGCCTGCGGCAGCACCACAAAGCGCAGGGACTTCCACTGCGACAACCCGAGCGATCGAGCCGCGGCCACCTGGCTCTGGTGCACGGAGTTGATGCCGGCCCGGTACACCTCGGCCACATAGGCGGAGTACGACAACACCAGCGCCGCAATCCCGTAGACGAAATCGGACTGCGTGGAGATGCCACGTATGTAGAGGGCCGGGGCGCCGAACCCGATCCCGTAGATCACGATGATTAGCGGCACTCCTCTGAAGACATCGGTGTAGACGACAGCCAGCATGCGGAACGGGAACAGCACGGGATTGCGCAATTGGCGCAGCACCGCGATGACGAGCGCGCAGAAGAGGATCAGCACCTCGGCGATGAGGAACATCTCGATGTTCAAGATGAGCCCCTTGCCAACCGAGTAGAGCCCCTTGCTCGGATCGCCGAGGAACGCTTGCTTCATCTGCTGCGGATTGAAGAACGTGTGCCGCACCGCGGCAGCGCCCGGTGCGAACACGAAGAGGGCTATGACCGCTCCGATGAACACGACGGTGCTCACAGTGGAGACCGCGGCGGCGCGTTGGCCGCCCAGCAGGTGCGATCCCCTGCCGTTACCTTCGAAGCTGCCAGGTGGGGGGGCGCCCGCCGCGAGCAGGGTCTGTTCGTCTAGGTATGCGCCCTCGCGACTCCCCCTTACGGGCAACCGGTCCGCCTCTTGTGGCCGTGGCTACGGCTTGATCGTCGGAACGGAGGTGTAGATGCCGAGGTACTCCTTTTGGAACTTGGCGAGCGACCCGTTGACTTTCAGGGCGGCGATCGCCTTGTTCACGCACGCGACGAGCGGATCGTTCTTGGCGAACAACAGCCCGTAGTGCTCCCCTGTGCTCGGGAACTGACCCACCAGGACCGACTTCGGGATCTCCGAGGAGCTGATGTACTGCGCCGTCGGCGTGTCGGCCACCAGTGCCTGGATCCGGCCGTCCTGAAGGGCCGACTTGGCATCGTTAAGCGTGTTGAACACCGAGGGTTGGTGCGTAGGCCGCAGTTCGGTGTTGATGAAAGCCAGGCTCGTGGAGCCGATCTGGTCGCCGTAGACGTACGTGCGGAGGTCCGCCGGAGTGTGGTGTTTCACGATCCGGCTGTTCTTGAGGGCGATGAGCGCCTGCTGCACGTCGTAGTAGCTGACGCTGAACGACACGACGGTGGCGCGCTCGGGGGTGTAGGAGATCTCGTTGACGTCGAAGTCAAACTTCTTCGGGCCCGGCGCGAAGGAAGCGTCAAAGGGCTCGACTGTCCACTTCACCTGCGACTTCGAGAAACCGAGCTGCTTGCCAACTGCATAAGCGACGGCGCTCTCGTACCCTTTGCCGTTGGAGGGCGTGTTGTTGTCGAACCATGGCTCGTATGCCGGGCTGTCGGTCGCGACCGTCAGCACACCGACTTTGTACAGGTGCGGCGCAATCGCCGCGTACGAGCACGACGAGGCCTTCGCCGTCAAGACCGCCGAGGCCGCCTTTGTCGACGGCACCGGCGAGGCCGACGATCCGACCGCCGTCAGACCGAGCCCGATCATGGCAAACATCACAAGAACAAGGGACTTACGCATTGTCAGCTCACCTACTCTTAGCGAAACGGTTTCCTCTTCATTGGGTCAGACCGCACCGCGGTCGCAATGAGCGTACCGCTGGCCCAGGCTGGAGAGCAGTCCCTTCGCGGCTGGCAGCCGGTTCCGGCTCTCGAGCTGTTGACGACCCGGCTCGAGCCGAATACGGTATCCACACTTCGTGCCTGGTGCGACCGGGGGGTTGAGCACCGGGTACCGCGGTGGAGGGGGTGCCGGCGAGCGGCCTCGTTGGCGTCGGCGCCCTCACCACCCACCCATGGCCCGATCGCCGGATCCGTCGTCGCCGACGGCCGATGCGTCGTGCGAGACTCGACACCCGATGGCCCGAATCCTGATTACCTCGAGACTGCCCGACGATGCGCTCGATCCGATCGTGGGCCACGAGCTCATGATGCCGGAGCCCGGCAAGCATCTGACCACAGACGAGATTGCCCACTCGGTCCGCGATGTCGATGCGATCGTCTGCCACCTAAAGGACCGAATCGACGCGGCGGTGTTCGCCTTGGCGTCGCGCCTTGCAGTCGTCGCAACCGTCTCGGTCGGCTACGACAACGTGGACATCGACGCAGCAACACGATCCGGCGTCGCTGTTTGTCACACGCCCGGTGTGCTGGACGACACGACCGCAGACCTGGCCTTTGCCTTGATCCTGGCCGCGTCCAGGTTGCTCTCAGATTCCGAACGCGACTTGAGGACGGGAGGGTGGACCGATTGGCAATTCGACGCCTATCTCGGTCGGGACGTGTACGGCGCCACCCTCGGCCTGGTCGGCTACGGCCGCATCGCTCGGGCGGTAGCGCGGCGCGCGGAGGGATTCTCGATGCGGGTGCTCCATCATGCCCGGCGACCTACCGGGCTCCAAGGCTGCGTGATCGAGCTCGACGGCCTGCTGCCGATTGCCGACGTGGTGAGCCTGCACGTGCCGCTCACCTCCGAGACGCGCCATCTGATCGACGCCCGCAGGCTTGCTCTCATGAAGCCGACCGCGGTCCTCGTCAACACTTCCCGGGGGCCTGTGGTCGACGAAGAAGCGCTTTGCGCCGCGCTCGAGTCGGGGCGATTGTTCGCCGCCGGTCTCGATGTCTACGAGAACGAACCGAGCGTCAACCCGCGGCTTCTCGCCGCCCCTCGAACGGTGCTCCTCCCACACGTAGGCAGCGCCTCGTTCGCTACTCGCCTGGCGATGGCACGGCTCGCGACCAGCGCCGCCGCAGAGGTGCTGGCCGGCGGCCGACCTCCGAACACGGTCAATCCCGCGGTGTACGAGACATAGCGCTGCCTTGGAAGGGACTGGCCGCCACAACGGTCCGCTAGATCGAGACCCCGGCGACCGACAGCACCTCGGCTGTCCGCCCGGTCGATGACGACCCCGCTCATTCACTAGGTTGGCCGCGTGCAACAGATGGCCGGACGTGAGCTGCGACGGCAAGTGAGCAAGGTGGGACCGCGCATTGCGGAGGTCTCCTCGTGAGGGTCGCTGTCGCCCAGTTCGCATCCGGGCCTGACGCGGCCGCCAATCGCGCGCGGGCACTCGATCTCCTCAGGAATGCCGCTGAAGGTGGTGCCGAGCTCGTCGTCCTGCCCGAGGCTGCGATGTACCCTCTCGACCGGCCTGCTGCCGAGATCACCCGCGCCGCCGAGACGCTCGACGGGCCTTTCGCTACAGCCTTGACGCAGGCCGCGTCTGCCCTCGGCGTGACCGCCATCGCCGGGATGTTCGAGAAGGTGCCTGGCGAACAACAAGTGCACAACACGGTCATAGCGGTCAGTTCTCAAGGGCTCCTGGGCCGGTACCGCAAGCTCCACCTCTACGACGCCCTGGGCCAGAAGGAGTCGGACGCCCTCGTGCCAGGCCGAATCGACGGCGACGAGCTCTTGGTGCTGCCCCTCGGCGAGTTCGTTGTAGGCGTCGTGACGTGCTACGACCTGCGTTTTCCTGAGCTGTTCCGCGCACTGGCCGACAGGGGCGTCACCGTGTTCGCCGTTTCCGCCGCGTGGGTCGCGGGGCCGCTCAAGCAAGAGCATTGGATGACGATGTGCCGCGCACGCGCGATCGAGAACACCTCTTATCTACTGGCGGCCGCGCAACCGCCCCCCGCATATTGCGGCCGCAGCCTCGTGCTCGACCCCATGGGGGTCGAGATTGCCGGACTCGGCGAGACCGAGGGCGTCGCGGCCGCCGAGATCTCGTCCGAACGCGTCAGATCCGTGCGAACGGCGCTGCCGGTGTTGCTCCAGAGGCGCTACGAGGTCCGACCGAAACCGTGACGCTTCAGGCGACGGGCGGCGAGAGCTTTCTCACGCTGACCGGCCCGAACCGGCTGAGCATCTGGTCCACTGCCTCCGCCCGGGGCAATGACGGCGTGGCACCCGCCACACCCACGGCCAGGGCCCCCGCCGCGGTCGCCCGAACCAAGCCGGTCTCGACATCTGAGCCACGGGCCAGCGCGCTCGCGAACGCGCCGCAGAAGGCGTCGCCGGCGGCCACTGTGTCGACGACCGGGACCGGCAGCGCAGGCACCTCGAGCGCGCGCTCGTTGTCGAGGTAGACAGCGCCCTTGGCTCCCAGGGTCACGATCACAGCACCACAGCCACGGGACAGAAGCGCGCGGGCGGCCTCGATCGCCCCATCCACGCCGTCGACCCTCATATGGGTCAGCGCCGCGGCCTCGACCTCGTTCGGGAGGCAGATGTCGACATTCGACAGAAGGTCGTCGTCCAGTTCCAGCGCAGGCGCCGGATTGAGCATCGTCGTCGTCCCTGCTCGCCTGGCCGCCTCGAGCGCCGCACGCACGACCTCGAGCGGCACCTCGAGCTGAACGAGCAGAACAGCGGCACCGTCGATCAGCCCCGCCGCCTCCCTTACGTGCTGCACCGTGAGTGCTCGGTTGGACCGGGGCACGACGATGATGAAGTTCTGGCCGGTGGAATCCACCGTTATGTGAGCGATCCCGGTGGCACCACTGAGGTCTGCCGTCAGATGCGAGACATCGACGCCCTCGGCTACCAGCTGCGCCCGGATCGCGTCGCCAAACGCGTCCGAGCCGACGCGGCCGACCATCGCAGTTGCCACGCCCTGCCGGGCGCATGTCACGGCCTGGTTGTTGCCCTTTCCGCCGGGCACCATCGTGAACGAGCTGCCAATCACGGTCTCACCCGCCGACGGCAACCTTGCCGTGCTCGCCGTGAGATCCATCGACAGGCTTCCAACCACCACGACATCAGCCATGTTCGCTCCACCACAAGTCGGTCACCCGGAGCCGGATGATCCCGAACCCCTGTGTGAAAGCCCCATTTCTAACCTCGTGGCGGCGTCGCCATGAACGGCCTTGCCCGGTGGCGGAGCCGGGCCCGCTCAGGTGTCGAGGTGCAAGAGCAGCCACTGCAGCAGCATCGTCGCGTTGACGTTGCGGGTGAGGCGCGTCGAGGCCTCGTCGATGGCCGCAATCGCGGCGAGTGCGGACCTGAGGCGCTGGGGTGAGACCCCCGTCTCGGCGAGACGCTCCCGGCACACCGAGGAGAGCGCAGCAAGCCCCGCACGCATCTCGTCTGTGCGGACCCGTCGCAGCTCTCGATTGTGACGGTCCTCGATGACGGAGCGTCCCGCGATGGTCCTGTCGCCCCGCCGCTCGGCCTCCTCCTGGAGCAAGGCCAGCTCTTCGGCCTGTCGCGCACGCACGACCTCGAGGGGTTCGGCGACCGAGGCGAGCAACTCGTCGGCAAGCTCGGCGACCCTCGCGCCCGTGCCGTCCAACCGGCTCGGCACGCTTCTCCATCGTTGCAACCGCTCGGCGAAGCCCGGGTCACGTGCCAGCAATCTGGCCCTGTCCAGGCGCCCGCCTGCGGCCTCGGCGACAGATGTAGCAGTCGCGACCTCGACGCCCTCGCGCATCAGGACCTCGATGATCGCTTCATCGTCCAGGGGTTTGAATTGGACCTGCACGCACCTGCTCGCGATCGTGACGAACTGGCTCGGAACCGTCTCCGCGATGAGGACGATCACGGTGGTGTCCGGAGGTTCCTCGATCGTCTTCAACAACGCCGGCGCAGCCTTCTCGACGAGGTCGAAGTCGACGAGGACGAGCACCTGGTACCGGGCGGCTCTCGGCGTGCGCAAGGCCATGCGGGCGACCTCGCGCGCCTGATCGACCAGGATCGAGGCGCCGGCACGTTCGATCACCGCGAGATCGGGATGCCGGAGCGCGAGCGCTTCCTGGCACGACGTGCACTCGCCACAGCCTCCACTCGGGCACAACAGAGCAGCAGCGAAGGCAATCGACGCGTCACGGCGTCCGGTACCGGGCGGACCTATGAAGAGGTAGGCGTGCAGGGGTGCCCGCAGCGACCCGCGGAGAAGTCCGATCGCTCCCGGCTGGCCCTTCACGCGGTCGAGAACCGGGGCACGGGAAGAGCCCTCGGCGGCTGTCACCCGGAACCGTCGATGCCGAGGCGTGCCCGGACGGCTCCGAGCACCTCAGCCGCAACCTCGGAGACCGACGCAGAACCGTCGACGACGACCCAGTGCCCGGCGTCGTCCGCGGCGATCTTGCGGAAACCCTCGTTGACTCTTCCGTGGAACTCCGGTTCCTCGGCTTCGATCCGGTCTGGGCTCACGCCGGGCAGCTGCGCCTGTTGCGCCGCCCGGCGACGCCCGGCGACCTCGCGAGGCATGTCCACGAGCACGGAGAGGTCGGGCCATCTGCCGCCGGACGCGAGTTCGCAGGCGCGGCGTACCTCCTCGACGGGCAGCCCGCGACCGTAGCCCTGGTAGGCGAGCGTCGAGCCCGCGAACCGGTCGACGACGACGTGGCGGCCGGCGGCGAGTGCCGGTTCGATCAGGGCGCTCAGGTGCTCAGCGCGCGCAGCGAGCATGAGGTAAAGCTCCGCTCTCGGCGCGAGCGTGCCCAGCGACCGGTCGAGGAGCAGATCCCGAATGCGCTCAGCGATCGGGCTGCCGCCCGGCTCACGGCTCAGCTCGGCGCCGATCGCCGAGGCGAGAAGCGCTGACTGGGTGGACTTCCCGACACCTTCACCGCCTTCGATCGCGATCAGCCGGCCCGGAGTGCGCACGGCTCGAAGGTTAGAGCGTCAGGTCCGACGGCACGGTTGCTCGTGCCGTCTGCGTCGACACCGGCGGCTCAGGTTCGTGACGGCGCCATCCCTCTCAGCGCGTTCACGAAGGCTAATGGTGCACCTTCGCGCCGCCCACGAGCGGCGCCAGGATGAGCCGGCCTCGTCCAGGCCTCAACAGCTCGGCCGCCAGAGTGTCCAGTAGCCTCGGAAGAGGTGCGAACCGTTGCGATCGAGTGTGCAGTAGTTACTCGCACACTCACGCCGCCTCCCCTTGCGAAGAGGCGGTGACGGCCTTCGCCGGTTGCCCGGAGCCGTCTTGACGCTTCCTGCCACGAGGGCTTTTCGGGGAGTGTGCACCGGTGCCGCTGGTGCACGGAGCATCCCCTCTGCGTCCGTTTTGAGTCTCCGGGCCACTCCCGGCGACGAGGTGCTTCTTGCCGTAGGCGGCAAGGTTGCGTGCTGCATTGTGGTCTCGGTCGAGGACCAGGCCACAGTTACCGCAGCGGTAGGTCCTCGTCGCAAGAGAGAGCGTGGCTTTGGTCTCTTTGCACGACGAGCACTTCTTGGAACTGGGGAACCAGCGATCAGCTACCACTAAGTGACCACCGTGCCAGCCCATCTTGTAGGTGAGCTGGCGGCGGAGCTCGCCGGGGGCTATGTCGAGGATGGACCTGTTGAGCCCGGCCTTGGCCGCGTGGCCGTTCTCGAGGTGGTGACCGGGGTTCTCGGGGTCAGCCTTGGGCTTGGGGCAAGCCGTCATGTTCTTCACGGCCAGGTCCTCGATGACCACGGTGCCGTAGGCGGTGGCCAGGTGGGTCGTGAGCTTGTGCAAGGTGTCCCGGCGCACATTGGCCACCCTGCGGTGACAACGGGACAGCTTGGCTTTGGTCTTGGCCCGGCGCTTCGAGCCCAACTGGGCTCTGGAGAGCTCCCGGTTGAGCCGAGCCATCCTTCGGGCGAAGTGAGAGACGGGTTTGGGGTTCTCGACCAGCTCAGAAGTGGACAGGACGGCAAAGTGGTGGACCCCGAGATCCACGCCGACGATGGCGTCGGGGTAGGTGGCGACTGAATCGTGACGCTCCACCTCGCAGCCGAAGGACACGAACCACCTGCCGGCCTCCTCTTTGACGGTGGCCGAGAGCGCCCTGGCCATGCCGGCCACCACCTGGTCGAGCAACGCCGTGGTGTGCTCCTTGGTCCGGATGACGCCGAGCCTCGGCAACTGGACATGGCGGTCGTCGACCACTCGGATCACCCCGGTGCTGAAGCGGCAGCTTGGCTGGCCACCCTTCTTCTTGAAGGTCGGGAACCCCATGGGCTTGCCGGCCCGGGCGCCCCCCCTCGAATCGAAATACCCCTTCAGTGCCCGGGCCAGGGCGTCGAGGCCCGAGTTGTAGGCCTCCTTGGAGTTCTCTCTCCACCAGGGAGCGAACTCGTCCTTTACCCGGTTCCACTCCTTGCGCAACGAGTAGAGGGTCCAGGGGACCGGCCCGGCGGTCTCGGCCGCCCACGCCCGAGCCTCGCCGGCACCAGCTCCTTGGCGCATGGCCAGCACCTCGAG
>PMZN01000042.1 GCA_003170375.1 Acidimicrobiaceae bacterium
GTCCGCGCGATACCGGGAGCCTTCGCCGAGCCTGCCGGGAAGGTGCGTCCGGATCGGCTCGCGCTCAGTCTCGTGGAGCCGCGACTCGGCTTTGCTCCGCTGCTCCTCGGCGCGACGTATCGCGTCCCCCGCGGCGCGGAGGTGTTGGGTGGCGTCCACCACGTTCGCTCGTGGCTCCAGCGCCGCGATCGCCTTGCGTCGGTCCGGACCAGCTGATCGCTCGATGCGCTCCCTCGCGTCGTCGTAGAGATCGGTGAGGAGCGTGAGGTCCTCCGAGCGCGCGAGGTTGCGGCGGACCACGTCGTGCGCGGAGCGGTCGCTCCCCTCGCGCCGCATGATTCGCGTGAGCAGTTCGATCGCGTCGAGCGAGGGTCTGCGCGCGTGGTCCTCGGGCGAGTCGTCAGAGAGGGTCACGAACGCGCAGTTCTCCTCGCGTCCGCGGCTCATCGCGACGTAGAGCTGTGCCGCAGTCATCTTCTCGTCGACGAGGACGACCGCGCGATCGACCGTCTTGCCCTGGCACTTGTGGACCGTGAGCGCGTAGCCGAGCGCGACGTGCTCGCGCACGTACTCTGGCGGAAGCGTCACCATGCCGCCGTTCTCTACCGAGGCGACCCGCATCGAGCCGTCGTCGGAGGTGCCGACGACCTGCCAGCGCGTGCCGTTGCGAACGAACTCGCCTCGCGAGGCGCGGAGCTTGCGGTCATTCTGCAGGGTCACGATCTCGTCGCCGCGACTGGCAGTACCGGTCGCGATCCGCACGCCGTCGCGCGCGACCCAGCCTCGTGCGACGAGCTCCGCACGACAGCGCCGCGAGAGCTCGTCGGCGGTCGCGTTGTCGCCCGCCATGAGGAGGAGCGATGTGTCGTTCTCGCGAGCGTCCGTCCAGGCCCGGAACGCACGATCGATCATCTGCTCGCGGCTCCCGCTCGCGATCCTGTCGTGGCGGACGTAGGCGGCGAGGATCGACGGTTCCCCCTCGCGCAAGCGGAGCGAAGCCGCGGCCTCCCACGCGTGGTGGAAACGCCGCACGGTTTCCAGCTCGTGCGCGCCGTGATCGGCGACAAGCGTGCGGAAGATGCCACCGGGTCCGACCGCGCCGAGCTGGTGTGGGTCCCCGACCAACACGAGCTTCGCATCCGCCTGCTCGACCGCGGCAAGGAGCTTCGCGAGGTCGTCGGTGCGAGCCATCCCGGTCTCGTCGAGGATCACGACGCTGTGGCGGTCGAGGATCATCGACGAGGTGCCGCGCTCGCGCTCGTAGAGGAACTTCGCGAGTGTTTCGGATCGGACACCCGCCTCCCCGCTGAGCACCTGCGCCGCCATAGCGGAGGGCGCGAGCCCGATCGGGTCATAGCCCGCGGCCTGCCAGGCGCGACGCGCGGCGTCGAGTGCGCGCGACTTCCCCGTGCCCGCCGGACCGACGAGAAGAGCGACGCGCTCGCCACCGGTGAGCAGCCCGCGCACTGCCTCGCGCTGGTCCCCGCCGAGCGGAGGGTCCGCGAGCACCCGGTCGACGGTCAACTCGTCGACGACGGCCGCGCGTGCGTCACGGCCAGCGTCAACCTCTTCGAGGATCGCTGCTTCACGCCGAAGCGTTGCCCGCGTCGANNTGCCGCTCGACCGCCGCCATGCCATCTCGCCTCCGAAGCGACTCGGGCGGCTCCGCAGGGAGCGGACCGGCGAGCGAGACCACCTCCGCGTCGGCGAGCACCCGCTCTGTGAGAACCTCCACGCACTCGCGGACCCCCTCTGCGGTCGTCGCGCTGACGAACCGTGACACCTCCTCGACGACTTCCGCACGTCCCCACGTAGCGCTCTGCTCCTCGAGGCGGCCGATGACCTCCGCCACGACCTTCTGCGCGGGGAGGTCCGCCGGGCGCGCAGGTCGGTTGTTGATGTCCCCGAGCCATCGTTCGGGACCGAGGCTCCAACCGTCTGCCTCGGCTCGCCAGTGCGCGCGCAGCTCCGCGGTCGGGGTGTCAGTGTCGAGCTTCGGCGTGCGGGTGCGGTAGGCGGCGATCTGGAAGCACTCGGTTCGCTCGTTTGGAGAGAGCGTCCGTCCAAGCTCCACCTCGCGGTTCGCGATCAGCTCGTCGCCAACCGCCTTTAGCTCATGGCGGCGCGCCGACCACTGCTCGATGAGCTCTTGCGGGACGCCCACGACCTCCGCGACACCGTTTTCGTCGACTGGCGTCCATGCGACGCCGAGGCGCGTCGACAGCTCGGAGCGGAGTGCCGCCTTGTACAGCATCCCTGCGGCCTTCTGCGTCTCGAACAGCTCGCGCCCGTCGAGCGAGAGCCACTTGGCGTCCGCCGCGCGGACCTTGTTCGCGACGAGGAGATGGGTGTGCAGCTGTGGGTCGGCGGCTCGCGAGGTGCGATGGACGAAGCTCGCGGCGATGAGCCCATCGGTGTCGACCTGCAAGACACCGTTGTGTCCACGACGGGTGAACGACGCGTGCTCGTCGACGAAAGCGAACGCTGTGGCGACCGCTGCCTCGTGCGCGGCCAGAACTTGATCGGCAGTCNNTCGCGGGGATCGGTGCCGTGGCCGAAGAGACGCTCCAGCGCGACGGCGTCAGCCTCTCTGCCCGAGACCCCGAGGGACTCTGCGCCACGACCGACGAAGCGGCCAGGACGCTCGGCGCTCCGTGCGTAATAGTCCTCGCGTCCCTGCGCGATCTCCTCGGCGTAGTAGCGCCAGGCCGAGGGCGCCATCGGCGTGAGGCTCATCATCGGAGCGACGCCCCGGTGACTCCCCGCATCGGCGATGCAGTGGTGTC
>PMZN01000067.1 GCA_003170375.1 Acidimicrobiaceae bacterium
ATGACCTCGAACCTCGGGACGTCGGACCTGCGCAAGTTGTCGCTCGGCTTCCAGAAGTCGAGCGAGTCGGTGACTTATGAGCGGATGAAGCAGCGTGTCCAAGAGGCGCTCAAGAATCACTTCCGGCCCGAGTTCCTGAACCGGATCGACGAGGTCATCGTGTTCCACGAGCTGACCATGGACGAAGTGGTCGAGATCGTGGAGCTCCTCATCCGCCGGGTGCGCGACCAGCTGGAGGGCCAGGGCATCGGACTGGAGCTCACCCTCGCCGCCAAGAGGTTCGTCGCCGCGAGAGGCTACGCGCCCGAGCTCGGTGCCAGGCCGTTGCGCCGATCCATCCAGCAGCTTGTGGAGGACCCGCTTTCGGAGAAGATCCTCTGGAAGGAATTTCGGGTGGGCGAGACTGTGATCGTCGACGAGGAGGACGGTGCGCTCGTCTTCCGCGCCATCGAGGGCTTCGAGCCTCCGGCCGTCGAGTTCGCAGGGGCCGGCGCCGACTCCTGAGCATTTCCGTCGGCCTTCGGACCGGCGGTGCGGGCCCCTCCCCGGAGTGTGACACCCGGCTCGTAACGTCGAAATGATGACGCGACCGAAGTCGATCCACCGCTGCCAGGCATGCGGACATGGCTCGTCTCGCTGGTCCGGACGCTGCTCGGCCTGTGGTGAGTGGAACACCCTCGTGGAGGAACTGGTGTCGTTCGCCTCCGGGGAGACCCCGAGCCGGGCTGCCGACTCGCCGTTCTCGCCCGCTTCCGGGCCCAACGCGACGCCGTTGCCTCTACGTTCGATCAGCGCGGACGGCGCCGTTGCAGTGGCGACCGGAATTGGCGAGCTCGACAGGGTTCTCGGTGGCGGGCTGGTCGCCGGTTCGGTGACCGTGCTCGGCGGCGAGCCGGGCGTCGGCAAGTCCACGCTCGTCCTCCAGGCGCTGGCGAGCCTTGCGGCCCAGGGCAGGAGCTCGCTTCTCATAGCGGCGGAGGAATCCGGCGAACAGGTCCGGCGCCGTGCCGAACGCCTCGGGGCGGCCGTCGACGGCTGTTACCTGTTGGCGACGACCGACCTCGACGTTGTCCTTAGCGCGGCCGGCCAGCTCGAGCCCTCGGTCCTCGTTGTGGACTCGATCCAAGCAGTTTCCGACTCGGCGTGCGGGTCCCAGGCCGGGTCACCGAGCCAGGTGCGCGAGTGCGCGGGCCGCCTCGTGCGCTACGCGAAGTCGTTGGGAGTCGCCACGTTGTTGGTCGGCCACGTCACCAAGGACGGCGGGCTCGCCGGGCCGCGCACGCTCGAGCACCTTGTCGACACGGTGCTGTCGTTCGACGGCGACCGGCACCAGTCCCTCCGCCTGCTTTCGGCTTCCAAGCACCGCTACGGTCCCACAGGCGAGCTCGGGCTGTTCGAGATGACCGAGATGGGGCTCAGCGGCCTGGTGGACCCGAGCGCCCTGTTGCTCGGGGACCGCCGTCGCGGTGTGCCGGGCAGCATAGCGGTGCCCGTGCTCGAGGGGCGGAGGCCACTCGTCATCGAGGTCCAGGGACTTGTCGGGCCGACGACGTCCGGAGTCCCGAGGAGGGTGGCGCAAGGTGTCGTCGGCGGCCGGCTCGCACTTCTGCTTGCCGTGCTCGAACGGAGGTGCCACCTGGCTCTCGCCGCCTCGGACGTGTTCGTCTCCACCGTGGGGGGACTTCGTGTGAGCGAGCCCGCCGCCGATCTTGGCATCGCGTTGGCCCTGGTCTCGGCAGTGACAGGGATCGCGATCGGAGAGGAGGTCGTAGCTTGCGGTGAGGTCGGGCTGGCCGGCGAGCTGCGCCGGGTGCAGGCGATCGAGCGCCGCCTGGCCGAAGCGGCGAGGCTCGGATTTCGCCGTGCTGTGGTGCCGCAGTCCGCCCCCGAGGGACCGATCGAATTGGAGCTGCTCAGAGCAGGTACCCTGCTGGAGGCAGTTCGACTGTTGCTTGGTGTGGTTCCTGCCGCCAGATCGGGACTTAGGACCGAGACCGGCGGCGGTCCCGAGTTGAGCGGCGGCCGCGACGTCCGTACCCTGGTGAGGACCCCACCTTCCCTCGTTTCGTGAGGAGTTCCATTGTTCGATGTCGGGGACAAAGTTGTCTATCCCCATCACGGTGCCGCCGTTGTAGAGCGGCGAGAAATGCGAGAAGCCTTCGGCGAGAAACGCGAGTACCTCGTACTCCGGCTCGCGTACGGCGATCTCACACTCATGGTGCCGTCCGACAACACAGCAGAGGTCGGGCTTCGAGAGGTAATCAACGATGAGGAGGTGGAGGAGGTCTTCGCGGTCCTTGGCAAGAAGGAGGCGAGGATGCCTACCAACTGGTCTCGTCGCTACAAGAACCACGTCGAGAAGCTCAAGTCGGGCGACATCTATCAGGTCGCAGAAGTGGTGCGGAACCTCTCGATCCGTGACAAGGACCGCGGCCTCTCCGCCGGTGAGAAGCGGATGCTGACGCGAGCACGCCAGATCCTCGTTTCCGAGCTGACGTTCGCGATCGGCGTGAGTGAGGCCGAGGCGGAGGAGCGCCTCAACGCCGCTCTGCCCTAGCGCAGGGCGCGCAACCGGCGCGTGGGCGTCGAGGTCTGGGTGATCGTTGTCGCCGCCGGTCAAGGACGGCGATTCGGTCAGCCCAAGCAGTTCGCTGCTCTTGGCGGCCGGCCCGTGATCGAGTGGAGCCTCGAAGCGTCGCGCTCGGTAGCCCGCGGCGTGGTGGCAGTCGTGCCGGAGTCGTTTCTCGGGAGCCCCGGAATCGGGAAGGGTGCCGACCGCGTAATTTCTGGGGGCCCGAGCCGGGCCTCCTCGGTCCGCCGGGGGCTGGCGGCGGTTCCAGAGAACGCAGACGTCGTCGTAGTCCACGACGCTGCCCGGCCACTGGCCTCACGTGAGCTGTTTCGCGCCGTGGTCGACGCGGTCGTTGCCGGNNGTCGTGGAGACACTCGACAGGAGCGAACTGGTGGCGGTGCAGACGCCGCAGGCGTTCCGTGCCGAGGCGCTGCGGCGCGCACACGCCGGCGCGCCGGAAGCGACAGACGACGCCGGCCTTCTCGAGGCTCTCGGCCTGAACGTCGTGGTTGTCCCAGGTGAGTACCACAACCTCAAGCTGACATCGCCCGACGACCTCGCGACTGCAGAGAAGTGGAGCAATCGGTGACCAAGCTACGGGTGGGGATCGGCTTTGATCAGCACCCCTTCGCAAGTGGCCCGGAGCGTGAAAGGGCGCTGGTGTTGGGAGGGGTCCGTTTCGAGGCGGAGCAGGGTCTGCAGGGTCACAGCGACGCCGACGTCGTGGCACACGCAGTGGCAGACGCCATGCTCGGGGCCGCCGCGCTCGGCGATCTCGGCGCTCACTTCCCCGACACCGACCAGCGTTGGGCGGGAGCAGACAGCCTCGCGATCCTGGCGCAAGTGGCGGCGCTCGTCATGGCCGCCGGCCTGCGGTTGGCGAACGCGGACTGCACCGTGATCTGTGAGATTCCACGGATCGGCGGTGCGCGTGAGATCATGATGGAACGGCTGAGCGCGGCGGCGGCAGGCCCCGTGCACGTTAAGGCGACCCGACCGGAAGGGCTCGGGAGCCTGGGGCGCGTCGAGGGGATTGCGTGCCTCGCCACCGCGCTGCTCGAGGAGATCGGTTTGTGATGCCAGAAAGCAACAGAGGAGACGGCGCGTCCCGCGGCCCTCGCGGTCCTAACGGCCGTGCCGCGGGCAGCCGCGGAGCCGGTACCGGTCGCGCCGGAGGGCGAGAACCAGGTGGGGCGCGGGCCGGTGGAGCTCGAGCAGGCGGTGGACGGGCCGGTCTTCCGGGCTCGAGCGGTTCTGGAGACCGCTTCGGGGGCTCTGCGGGGCCGCGAGGCACCGGCTACGCCGGAGGTCGCGGCAGGACGGGNNGGCGGTGCCGGCGGTTCAAGCGCCGGCTACCGCGGTTCGGGTACCGGCGGTGCCAATCGTGGCGCCACTGACAGCGCTTCCAGTACTGGTTACCGAGGCACGGGCGCCGGCTACCGCGGTTCGAGCACGGGCGGCCCCTACCGCGGGGGTGGCCGAAGTTCCGGTGCCGGTAGCTCATACCGTGGTGCCGGCAGCCCCCCTTCGTCTGCGGCCGGCAGGGATGCCGACTCCGGCTCGTCTCGGTATCGCGCCGTCGGGCCTGCGACTGACAGGGGCGCGGCTCCAAGTCGCAGGTCGCAAGCGTTCAGGTCGTCGCCAACTAAAGAGGGTGGTCGCGGGTCTTCGAACGGTGGGTGGGACCGGCCAGCGCCTCGACGTGACGGCCCAGCTGCTTTGAGGCGGGACGGTCCCGGAAGTCGGCGAGGGACCGAAGCAGAAGACCTCTCCGACTCCGGGCCTGTCCCGAGCTCGATCGGCCGAGCAGCCACGACCGGTCGCAACCTGTGGCCGAGGGCACCTCGAGCGCCGCGGTCCGAA
>PMZN01000137.1 GCA_003170375.1 Acidimicrobiaceae bacterium
AACCTGAGAAATTTTCGAAGAACTCGAGACAACTGAATTGCCAGCTGGTGCCCGGCCGCATTCTTGAGCTTCAGATCACCCGACGAGTCCCTTAGAGGCGAGGCTCCGTCAGCATCAGTCTGCCCCCGCCGGACACGCGCTGGGGTGATCCTCAGCCCCACCAGAACGATGCGGCGACGACGACGTAAAGACCCACGAGGCAGGCTCCCTCGAGCCAGGTCGACTCCCCGTCCAGCACGACAAAAGCTGCAATCAAAGTCGTGATCGCCAGGACGACGCCGAGCAACGGCGACAGCACCAAGGTGAGCTGGGCGCCGCCTATGACGCCAGAGAGGAGCACGAGTGCGGGAATGAGCACAAGGGCGATCTGCACGGGGCTCTGAAGGATGACCGACAGCGCATAATCGCTGCGGTTACGTGCGGCGAGCTGGACTCCCACGACGTTCTCGACCGCGTTGCCGGCGATCGCCACGACCACGAGACCTGCGAACGCCTCGGACATGTGCAATGCCGAGAGCGCCGGAGTGAGGGCGGCGACGAACCAGTCCGATACGAACGCCGCGGCGACGCTCGAGACGAGCAGCGCCACGACCACGAGCGGGATCGACCAAGCCTGAACCGCGGCGCCGGCTTTGTTGCCGCTCTCACCGGGCCGTTCGCGCCCGCTTGACTCGTCCTTTCCGGGCTCGATCCGCGCTGTGACATCTTCTGGGGACGGTCGCGCCTGCCTGCGGACCGATCCGGGGGCGGAAAGCACGAAGACGATCAGCAGTACGACGGCGGCGAGGTCGGAAAGTGCAACCTCGTGATGCCTGACGGCGAGGTCCAGATGCACGCCGAGAGTCGGGACCATGAGGACCGAGACGGCGAGCACGAGCAGCACCACGATTGTGCGGGCGTTCTCGGCTGGGAAGTGTTGTGTTCCATGCCTCAGGCCCCCGACGATGAACGCCAGGCCCAAGACCAGCAGCACATTGGCGAGGATCGAGCCGATGAGCGCGGCCTGGACGACGCCGACCAGGCCCGCCCGGAGGGCGAAGATCCCGAAGAAGAGCTCGGGGAGGTTTCCCAGCGCAGACTGGACGACGCCGGTCATCCCCGATCCGAGACGATCCCCGATCCGGTCGACGCTCCGCCCCACGATGGCGGCGAGGAACCCAAGGGCCAACACGGAGACGATGAACGGGACCACGCGGCCCGTGTGCGCGTAGCGGGTAACGGCCGACCCAGCGGTTCCGAGCGCGCCGGCGACGAGCAGTCGGATGTCGCTTCGAGAGAGCTTGGAGCGCACGGTGGCTGTCTAGCCTGGGACGCAGGCGTTGTCGGTTCGGGTCAAGGTCCCCACTTCTATGCAACCATACGGCGTCCAGCGACGACTGGTCACGGCGTGGCCGTTGGGATGACCGGTCCCTTGGTGAGGTAGACAGAGACGTGATGCTCCTTGCTCTAGATGTGGGAAACACGCAGACGGTGATCGGACTGTTCGTGTCGGCTGCCGCTCCGGGCCCGAAATCGCATGAACACGGCGGCGACGAGCCAGTGTTCGCCACTGCCCGCGGCGACTCGGTTACAGCCGGCCCGGGTGAATTGGCGGACCTGCTTCACCATTGGCGTCTTGCAACCGTCGCCGAGCGCACAGCTGACGAGTACGCCCTTCTCGTCACCGAACTGCTCCGGCTGGTCGGGCGTGAGTTCACGGCGCCGGCCGACGGCGGCGTCGGTGGAATGGTCGTCTCCTCCTCGGTGCCGGAGGTGACGTCGGCGATCAGGGAGATGGCGCACATCTGGTTCGACGTCCCGCTCGTCGTGGTTGAGCCGGGGATCCGCACCGGGATGCCGATTCTCTACGACAACCCGAAGGACGTCGGAGCGGACCGTGTCGCCAATGCCGTCGGGGCCATCGACTTGTACGGAGGGCCGGCGATCGTCGTGGACATGGGCACCGCTACCACCTTCGACGCCATCTCGGCTGCAGGCGAGTACCTTGGCGGCGCCATCACGCCAGGGATCGCGATCAGTATGGACGCGCTCTTCGAGCATGCCGCGGCGTTGCGCCGCGTGGAGCTTGTCGAACCTCGCAACGTGATCGGCAAGTCGACCGTCGAGTCGATCCAGTCCGGTGCCATCTACGGCTACACCGGTCTTGTCGATTCCATGTGCCGCCGTATTGCCGACGAGCTCGGGCCGTCCGCGATCATCGCGACCGGTGGGTTGGCCGGGCTCATCACGCCCTTGTCGGAAATGATCCAGCACCATGAGCCGTGGCTCACCTTGCACGGGCTTCGCCTTGTCTTCGACCGCAATGTGGCGCGCGACGAGAGTGGGAGCGAGATGTGAGGGAGATCGGATACCGTTTCGAAACGACGTCGGGTGCAGGCGACGTGGCCCGTTCGTTTGCCCATCTCGGAACGGGCGAGGAGTCGGGCGTCACGGTCGCCACCGCTGGCCGCCTCATGCGGTCTCGGCCTCAGGGAAGGCTTGCGTTCGCTGAGCTCCGGGATTGGACGGGCGCCATTCAGTTGTTCGCGCTCGCGGCGCTNNCGAGGCGAGCTCTCGGTCAAGGTGGCCTCCTGGGAACTGCTCGCGCAGGCTCGCCGCGGCTTTGGCGACAAGTGGCACGGTGTCTCCGACCCCGACATCCGCTATCGCCAGCGCGAGCTCGACCTGTGGGCCAACGACGGAGTGCGCGACATATTCCTGTTGCGTTCCAAGGTGATCGCCTCGATCCGTCGCCGACTCGGTGCCGCCGGATTCGTGGAGGTCGAGACGCCGGTGCTGCACCCGATCCCCGGCGGTGCGACGGCGCGGCCGTTCGTCACTCATTACAACGCACTCCACATCGACGTGTACCTCCGCATCGCGACAGAGCTCTACCTGAAACGGTGCGTCGTCGGTGGGATGGAGCGTGTGTTCGAGATCGGGCGGACGTTCCGCAACGAAGGGCTATCGCCGCGTCACAACCCGGAATTCACGATGCT
>PMZN01000167.1:0-4750 GCA_003170375.1 Acidimicrobiaceae bacterium
ACGGTTGTCGACGTCGAAGTCGGCGGAGTCGCCGCCGGCTTGGGGCTGGAACAGGCCGCCGCCAAGACCGCCAGTCCTATTACGACGATGTATTTCGCCTTCATCGACCCTCCTTGTTTGCCGACTTGAAACCCCACTCCTGGATGGTGCCTGGTCAAGTGCTCTTTGTCCCCGGTTTGGCCGTTCGTCGGTCATCCTGCGCCTCCGGTGCATCGGCCGTCAGGGCCGAATGTCACAAAGGGGTAGCGCCCACCCTCGAGGGTGGGCGTGGTACAAACACCGTGGTACACCGCTGACGGTCGAAGTCGCGCTAGGTGAAGGAGGGTTCACATGCTCATCGTGGGGACCACAGCCCACCTGGAGGACCTTGACCGCTCGTACACCTACGCCGAAGATGTGTCGGTCACGGCATTGGCGGTCGGTTCGTTCACAGGGGGAGTCGGGAGCTTGTTGCCATCCAGTCCCCACCCGGTGTGGAGCCTCCTCGACCGGGAGCGCATCGTCCAGCTGGAGGAGTTCGACATCACACCGCTGGTGCGCCTGCCAACGGCGACCGCCCAGAGCTTGGCGGTTTCGTCAGGAGGCAGCCTCGTGGTCGGAACCGAAGGAGCTCATCTCCTCACCGTGACGTCCGGTGGCGTCGTCGGCGAACTTGCTTCCTTCGACGCGGTCCCCGGCAGAGATGAGTGGCAGAACCCTGCAGGCCCGGTGCCAGACCTACGGTCGATCGCCGTCTCGAGCGCTGATGTCTGGTTCGCCAGCGTGCATGTCGGCGGTGTGTGGCGATCGAAGGACCGTGGCGAATCCTGGCAGAACGTCATCCCGCCCGAGGCGGACGTCCACGAAGTCGTCGCCGGAGACAGCGGCTGTGTCGCCGTCGCCGCGGCGATCGGTTTCGGGTGGAGCGAGGACGGCGGTGACACGTGGCAGTGGACGACCGACGGTTTGCACGCCGGCTATGCGAGAGCGGTTGCACTCGATGGCGACACCGCCTTCGTCACCGCTTCGACCGGTCCCGAGACGACGGACGGCCGCCTGTACAGATGCCACCTCGGGGAGTCCCTCGTGCCGTGCTCCGGCGGCCTTCCCGACTCTTTTCCCTTCAATCTCGACTCCGGATCCATCGCGGCATCCGCCGGCCAGGTCGCTCTCGGCACGCGCAACGGTCGCGTCTTCCGGTCTGGTGACAGCGGGTCGACTTGGAGTCTTGCGGCCGAGCGAATGCGACCTGTTCGCGTCCTGCGCTTTAGCTGAGGGCTCCGGCGAGCGCACGGGGACCGGTCGTCGAGAACACGGTTCGGCGGCGCCTTGACGAGATGCCGTACCGATATGATCGGTCGACCAGCGCCGCCAAGAGCAGCTGGAAACACCTCGCCCGGGTGGATCACCAAGGCGCATGACCGCGCCCGGACGCAACCACGAGAGGGGACACCGTGCCGGGGAGAGCTGTCAAGCAGAATCTGGACGATCCGAGCGCGGCAGGAGCGGTGACGGCCCGACGTCCTGGCTGGTCCAGGCGGCTTGTAGGCGTGGGCGCGGCGCTGCTCACGTGCGGTCCCTTCCTGGCGATGCTGCCGTCTGCATCGGCTGGCGCCAGCTCGCGAACCCTGACGATGGTCGTGGTCACGGGCGCGCCTCGGATCCCTGCCGGCGACGGCGCGTTGGGTTCGGTGGCAGTGGGTTCGACGGAGACAGGCATGGTCGTGCTCCGGCCCTCAGACCAGGCCGGGCTCACGAGCTTCCTCAGTGCAGTGACCGACAAGAGCTCGCCCCTTTTCCACCACTACCTCGTGCCTGGGGAGTTTGCCAATCGGTTCGGCCCGACGCCAGCGACGATTACCGCAGTCAGAGCCCAGCTGACAGCAGAGGGCCTCCGCGTAACCAACGTGTCGAGCGACGGCCTTCTCGTGAGCTTCTCGGGCTCTGCCGTCACGGTCGAGAGCGCCTTTCGGACCGGGATCGAGCGCTACCGGCTCCCGGACGGCACGATCGGCCAGGCGACAACCTCGGCCGTGCGCGTGCCCTCGACTATCGCCGGCTCAGTGACCGGAGTCGTCGGGCTCGACGATTTGGTCCATGCCCGGCCCACTGATGTCCGGCCCGGACCCGTCTCGGTGCAGCGCAGCTTCCCCTCTGCCAGAGCGGCGAGCTTCTCGCACCCAGCCGGTTCGCCGACTGCGTGCAGCCTGGCCCAACAGGACGCGGTGACCTCCGGCGGGCTCACCGACGACCAGATCGCCAACGCCTACGGTGTCTTCGGCCTTTATGGCGCGGGGGATTTCGGCAGCGGCCAGCACATCGCCGTGTACGAGCTGCAGCCCTTCTTGGCGACCGACATCGAGGAATTCGACTCGTGCTATTTCGGCGCGACCGAAGCAGCGCAGATGTCCGGGAACAAAGGCGTGCTCACCGGCAGCCGTCTTTCGGTCACTCCCGTAGACGGCGGTGAGACACAGGCTGGCCCCGGCAGCGCGAACGACGAGTCAACCCTAGACATCGAGGATGTCTCCGCTATCGCCCCGGAGGCGAACATCGACGTGTACGAGGCCCCGAACACCACTTCCGGCGGCCTCGACGAGTACTCGCAGATCGTCAACAGCGACCTCGACCAGGTCGTGACATCGAGTTGGGGTGTCTGCGAGCAGCTGGCGCAGGTGGGCGAGCCTGGCGACCAGGAGGCCGAGAACCTCCTGTTCGAGCAGGCAGCTGCCCAGGGCCAGACGATTGTCTCAGCGGCGGGAGACACCGGCAACGACGAGTGCAACGAGGGTCGCTCTGTTGCTCCGCCCTCCGGCCAGAACCTGCTCTCGGCTCTCGATCCCGCCACCCAGCCCTATGTCCTCTCCGTCGGTGGCACGACGATCGACGACGCCACCCAGCCACCTTCGGAGCACGTCTGGGACGACGGCGCGCAATGGGGCGCCGGCGGCGGTGGCATCTCCGCGTCCTGGACGATGCCGAGTTGGCAGCAGGCGGTCGCGAACACGCCCGACAACCCGATCGATATCGCGAACGCCCAGGCCTTCGAGGCGCAGACCCGGAGCGTGACCGCGCCCTTCACGACGCTGACGTTTTGTGACGGAGCGCTGAATCTCCCGTCGGGGACCCTTTGTCGCGAGACGCCGGATGTCTCCGCGCAGGCCGACGAATTCACCGGCTCGGTGACCATCTACGGCCGGTCGCTCGGCTACGGCAACTCGGACGGGTGGGCGACGATCGGAGGAACCTCGTCGGCGACCCCGATCTGGGCGGCGATGCTCGCCCTCGTCAACGCCTCGCCGACCTGCTCGGCCGACAGGATCAACGGGGTGCAGGACGCCGGCTTTGCCAGCCCTCTCCTTTACGGCATCGCGGCGAACCCGACCGCCTACGCCAGGTCCTTCAACGACATCGTCTCGGGTAACAACGACGACTTCGGCCTGGACAACGGGCTTGTCTTCCCGGCGCGCGCCGGCTTCGACATGGCGTCCGGCCTCGGGTCACCGCAGCTGACTACCCCGAGTGGGGGAAACGGTCTCGCCTTTTACATGTGTGACTTCGCTGCACAGCTGAAGCCGCCCACTTTGACCGGGCTCAGCCCCTCTTCCGGATCCACCGCGGGGGGTTACTCAGTGACGGTCTCCGGGTCGGGATTCGGCACGACCGGCAGCCCGAACGTCTCGGCTGTCGAGGTGGGCGCGGCAGCCGCCACGAGCGTCAGCGTCACGAGCGGCTCGACACTCACCGCAATCTTCCCCCCGGCTGCCACGACACTGCCGGCTGGTTCGCCGGGCTCGGGGGCCGGGCCGGAGGCGGTGGTCGTGACGTTGAAGAACAGGGAGTCGAGCTTCCCGAGCGCGAAGTCCGTGTTCGAGTATGTGGCCGAGAGCGTGTCACAGTCCCCGATCCCGAGCGTGACGAGCGTCGACCCCTACGCCGGTTTGGAATCGGCCCCGAAGCCGGTCACGATCCACGGCTCGGGGTTCACCGGCGCTACGAAGGTCAGCTTCGGCGGGGTGACGGTGCCGAGCTTCACGGTCAAGTCGCCCTACGAGATCATCCTCACGCCGCCTGTCTATTCGACCCAGGCGTGCGCACCGCTTCCGACAGCCGGCGTGTACGCAGGTGAGAACGCCACGAACGACATGTGCCAAGTGCAGGTCGTAGTGAGCAACGCCGAGGGCTCGAGCGCGACGAGCACCATCGTGCCCCCATACGAGGGCGCACTGAACTTCGACAGCATGGGCGCCCTGGTCGCGCCGAAGGCGTACGAGGTAGTACCACAGCCGACGGAATTCGACTATCTCCCCGCCCCGAAGATCACGTCGGTCTCGACGGGCACGGTCGCCGACCTGCAGAAGTACTGCGTTTCGCCTCCGTCGGCAAAGTGCAACGCCGACCTGCTCGCGAGTGAGTCCGGCGGTCTGCCGGCCAACCTGATCACAGTCGAGGGGAGGGGCATGAACAACCAGACCCTCAACTACGCGACCCTGGGCGCGCCCACAAACGAGAACTCCATCGTCTACCCGGTAGCGGCGACCGGCACGTCGCTAGAGCTGGTCGCACCGGCGCTCCCCAAGTCCGACAAGCCTCCGACCGTGGGGCCGTTCTCGCTCCCGGTCGGGTTCGAGTCGATCGGCGGCGCGTCCAACGAGAGCAACGTCGTCTATGCCGGTGTCCCCCAGGTGAGCGAAGTTGTGAACCCGCACACGCACAAGAGCGGGGTCTCAGACTCGGTGGCCTGTGCCAGCTCGCCGCCCACCTCGGGCTG
>PMZN01000167.1:4757-7012 GCA_003170375.1 Acidimicrobiaceae bacterium
GTCAGGAGTGACACGCGCATCACCACCGAGTCGGTCGCGCAGAACCCGGCGGTCGCGGACGTCGAGGTCTGCACGGTCACCAACTGCAGCCACGACCCGGAGACCGACAACCTGTTCGTCTATCCGCCCGGCAACCCCAGCATCGACGCGATTGCTCCCGCCGGTGGACCCGCCCAGGGCGGAAACGCGGTTGTCTTGGACGGGGCGAACCTCGGTTGCGTTGTCGCGGTGGCCTTCGGCAATGTCGTGACCTTTGAGACCACGAACTCGCAAGCGTTGCTGGCCTGTGGCACGACCGATCAAGTGGTCGTCGCTGCCCCGCCAGGCGTCGCCGGGACGAAGGTTCCGGTCCGCGTGGCGACAGTGGAGAGCGTCCTCGACCCCAAAGGACTGCCGAGCAATTCGGTCGCCTACACATACACGCCGAGCGCGCCCAGCGCGCCGACCGGGGTGAAGGCGACGACCAAGCCCGGCTCAGCAATGGTGAAGTGGGGCGCGCCGGCAAGCGACGGAGGCAGCGCAGTCACGGGCTACACCGTGACCGCCTCATCGCCGGGCCTGCCGGGCGTGCGCAAGGTCGTCACGTCCGCCGCCAGGAGCACCACTTACGCCGACCTACAAGCGGGCGCACCGTGGACCTTCGCTGTGAGGGCGATCTCCAAGAACGGCACCGGTCTTGCGGGATTGTCGGATGCGGTCACGCCTGCGCTCGGTGACGACGGGTACGTCGTGGAGACCACCGACGGTGCGGTCCTTGGCTTTGGCGACCTCCAGTCTCATGGGGGCATAGCCGGCGAAGGCGCGCGAGCCGTCGGCATCGCGACGACCCTCAACGGGCTCGGCTACTGGGTCGTGACGACCACCGGTTCGGTGACGGCGTTCGGCAACGCGGCCTTCTTCGGCCAGGCATCGACGAAGAACGTCACCGGTATCGCGTCGTTGCCCGACGGCGACGGCTACTGGGTTGTCACCAGGAGCGGTGTCGTGCACGCCCTCGGCCGGGCGAAGACCTATCCAGGCAGCGTGCCCGTTGGGGCTGACATCACCGCTATCGCATCGTCGTCCGACGGCAAGGGATACTGGCTGGTCGCGAGCAACGGGGTCGTGACGGCCTTCGGTGACGCGCACTCCTACGGATCGCTCAGCGGGAAGAGCTCGAACCAGTCTGTCGTCGGGATCGCGGTCACACAGAGCGGGAAGGGCTATTGGCTCGCTTCGGCAGACGGAGGCGTGTTCGCCTTCGGCGACGCCCAGACTTACGGTTCACTGGACGCGCAGCAGTCGAGCCAACCGATCGTGGGGATCGCGGCCACGCCGGACGGTTACGGCTACTGGCTCGTTTCGTCGAACGGGAAGGTCTACAACTTCGGAGCTGCACGCAACCTGGGCGGCACGACGAGTGCCGCGGCGATCGGCGTCTAGCGTCCTCGCACGCCGAGGTTGAAGGCGGGAGTTAGCGGCGTGGTCTTCGTGGCCACGCCGCTGCGAGCCTGACCGGAACGGGCAGTCGTCCTGTCCCGCGCTGGCGTGCCGGCTCGCCGCCCTCAGGCAACGAGCCCGGGTTCCCGAGCTTCAGCTTGCTCTACCACGACAGGAAGCCCCGCCGAGGTGATCGCCCGGCGGAGCACCTCTGCAAGCTCGCCGTACTCGCCGGCCCTCGTGCTCGACCGGCGGTACGCCATCCCGACGCGGCGACCGGGAAGCGGCGAGCCTCGAAAGCGCGCCGTGGAGAGCGGTCCTCGAACCTCTACGGGAACGGCGCTCGCCGGGAGCAGCGTCACGCCGAGCCGCGCCGCGACGAGCTGTGAGACCGTCGTGAGCGAGGCCATCTTGGCCCCTTGGCCGACTGTGGCGCCGGCTTGGCGACACACGTCGATTGTCTGGTCCCGCATGCAGTGTCCCTCCTCGAGCAGCAGGACGTCGAGCTCCCGCAAGGTGGTCGTCGGGAGGCCCCGAGCACCGGCGAGGCGGTGCTCTTCATGAACGAGCAGGACGAACTCCTCCCAGTAAAGAGGNNGGACGAACTCCTCCCAGTAGAGAGGCAGCTCGACGGCCTCGGCCTTCCCGCTCGGCAGGGCTATCACGAGAAGGTCGAGGCTTCCGGATTCGAGCGCCGCCAGGAGCGTGCGTGTCGTTGCCTCGGTGACTTCGGGCACGAGAGCCGGAAAGCGCGTCCCGAACGCCTCGAGGATCGTCGGCAGCAGGTACGGGGCGATGGTCGGGATCACCCCGAGTCTCAGCGGCCCGTGGTGAAC
>PMZN01000170.1:0-5647 GCA_003170375.1 Acidimicrobiaceae bacterium
CGGTTCTCGATGAAGTCGACAAGGACGTAATCGCCGAGCGTGTCGGGGGTCGTGAAGAAGGCTCTGCCCCGGTTGAGTTGGGTGATCTTCTCGACGAAATTGCGAAGGTGGCCCGTCGCGTCCAGCGCGAAGGTGTTGATCCGGATCCCCTCCTGGGAGCAGCGCAGAACCTCCAGCAGGGTCGCCTCGACCGTAGCCGCCGCAGGTGGGTAGTTGAAGAAGACCCCGCCGTCCGCCTGGAGGTGCGCTGTCGGCTCACCGTCGGTGATCATCACGATCTGCCTTGTTCCGTGGTGGCGCGCGAGCTGCCGCCGGGCCAGGAGGAGCGCGTGCTGCATGTTCGTCCCGTACACGTAGTCCCACGAAACGGCGGGCAGTTCCTCGGGCCGGATCTCGCGTGCCCGCTCCGAGAAGCCGATGATCCCTAGATAGTCCCTCGGGAACTGGCCCGAGATGAGGGCCTGCATGGCAAGCGCGACCTTCTTCGCGGCAAGGAAGTTGTCCCGCAACGGCATCGACAGGGAGAGGTCGATCAGGAGCACTGTCGCACACTGGCTCTGGTGCTCGGTTCGCTCGACCTCGAAATCCTCGGGGCTCAGCCGGACTGGAAACCGCACACCCGCCCTGCCACCCGTGTCGAGCTCGCCCTGGGACACCTGGCGGCGCAAGGCGTTGCGCATGGTCCGCTCGATGTTCAAGTTGAACGGGTCCCCGATCTCATAGGGCTTGGTGTCCTCGGCGCGCTCGTGCCCCGTTCCGATCTTCGCGAGCCCGTGCCCACCGAGACGGTCCTTCGACAAGTGCTTGAAGAGGTCCTCGAGCGCCCGCTGGCCGATTTGTCGCAGCCCTTTCGGAGTGAGCTCGAGCCGACCCTCCCGTTGCTCGACGAGACCGGCCTCCTCGAGTCGCCGCGACAGTCTCTGCAGCTCTCCCAAAGACGCGGAAGCCTCCTTGCCCAGGAGGTTCCGGATGCGATCGAGATCGATGTCCGCGAGCGCGCCCGGCTGCGACGCTCCCGACAGCATGGTCTCGAGCCGGTCGAGCTCGCCCAGGCGTTGGAACATGTCCGCGGTCTCGGCCAACCCCATGCCCTCGCCACCGCCGAAGGAGGTCCCCCGACCCCACTGCTCGCCGGGAAAGGCCGCCCGCAGGTTTCCCGCTAGACGATTGACCTGCCATGAGAGGTCCATGTCGCTCAGAAGCTCGTCCATCAACTCCTGCAACTGCGCCCGTTCGCCAGGCGTCATCGACGCGAGCATCGCCGAGGCGGCCGCCATCCGTTGAGCAAGNNGAGCAAGTTGTTCGAGGAGCTCGTCGAGGTCCTCCGGATCACCGGGGAACAGGTCACCGTACTGCTCCATGAGCTGCTCGAAGCTCGGGTCCAACGCTTCTCCCGCCGCGCGCTGTTCCATCATTCTGTTCAGGGCATCGAGCGCACTGCGGATGTGCTCGCGCTCGGCGGCGCCCGCGGCTGACGCCGCGCCGGCCACGTGGTCGAGGTAGGTCTTCACTGTCTCTTCGCGCAGGCGTGCGAGGAGCTCCTCGAAGCGCTCACCCGCCTCGGCCGAGGTGAACTCGTAGTTCGTGAGACCGCGCACACGACCCGCCAGGTCCTCGGGGAGCAGCCCGAGCTCTGCGCGGCGCTCGCCCACGACCTCGTCGGTGACCTCTCGGCGCCGCTGGTCGCCCGAGGCGTCGGCCTCCTGCTCGAGGCGGTCGAGCGCCTCGCGCTCCTGGTCGAGGATCTCGTTGAGCTCGTTCGCTATTTCCTGGTAGGCGCCACCCGGGTCGTGCTGCTCACGTTCTTGGCGCCTGGTTTCCCGGACCTGCTCGAGAAGCTCCTGAAGTCCTTCGATGTGCCTGCCGTTGCGGTCCCGAAAGCCCTGCTGCATCATCCGGCGAAGGGCGAACCCGACGTCGCCGTGGTACATGAGGTCGTCCTTGATCTCCGACAAGATGGCATCCGCGTCCAGATCGAAACCGGCCTGGGTGCCATCCCACCTCGAATACCTGTAGATCGCCACGTGCCGGACCTAACGTGCCCGGTAGGTCGCCCGGGCCCCGGCCGCGTCCTTGTTGAGCCGCTTGGAGAGATGCAGCCCGTCGAGAACTAGCTCGACTGCGCTGGCAATCTCGGCAGGGCTCTCCGACTCGGCGGTAAGCACCCTCACCGGCGTGCGCAGTGCCGGCACTTCCTCGAGAACGCTGACATAGTCCTCCGACGAAAGGTCAGGCCCGACATGCACGACCTTTCCGTCCTCGAACCCGCCGACCACTTGGCCAAGAGTCTCAGGCGGGCAGTGCTCACGGAAGGTCTGGAGGATGGCGGCTTTGATGAGCTTGTCGACGACTTCCTCGTCCTCGCCCTCCTCGAGCGACTCGATCTCGAGCTTGCCGAGAGTCGAGGACACCAGCGCGCCGAGGTCGCTCACTCGGGGAGCAGCCTCGGTCTCGCCGTGGCGGAGCGCACGACGGATGGCTGCTGCCGCAAGGGTCTCCTGGTTCGTCACGCTGAGACGCACCGACACACCCGAGTGCTGGCTCACCCTGGGGTTGCGGCGCGCGAGCTGGCTGACCCGAGCGACGATCTCGGACATGTACCCGGGGAAGTGAAGACGGACAGCGGCGGCCTCGAAGCCACGAGCCTCCTGAGCCACGATCGTGAGCTCGGTCTCGAGGTCCTGCGGATAATGCGTCCGGATCCGGGCCCCGAAACGGTCCTTCAACGGAGTGATGATCCTGCCCCGGTTCGTGTAGTCCTCCGGGTTCGCCGAGGCCACGAGCAGGATGTCCAGGGGCAGGCGCACTTTGTGGCCACGGATCTGGACGTCTCGTTCCTCCAGCACGTCGAGCAGGCCGACCTGGATGCGCTCGGCGAGATCCGGCAGCTCGTTGATGGCGAAGATGCCGCGGTTGGTCCTGGGCACGAGCCCGTAGTGCAGCGTGAGCTCGTCGGAGAGGTAGCGGCCCTCGGCCACCTTGATCGGGTCGACCTCGCCGATCAGGTCCGCCATGGAGGTATCGGGTGTGGCGAGCTTCTCGCCGTACCGGTCGCTCCGGTGGACCCAGGCGACGGGTGTGTCGTCGCCGGCCTCGGCCACCATGTCGCGGGCCATCCGGGAGACGGGCTGGTAGGGATCGTCGTTGATCTCCGATCCCGCGACGACCGGTAGCCACTCGTCCAGCAGTCCCACGAGCGAGCGGATCATCCGGCTCTTGGCCTGCCCCCGTTCGCCGAGGAATATCACGTCGTGACCTGCTATGAGCGCGTGCTCGAGCGCGGGGAGGACGCTGTCGGAGTAACCGAGGACGCCGGGAACGACGGGCTTGCCCTCGGACACCCGGACGAGCACGTTGCGGCGGATTTCCTCCTTGACGGGCACCGAACGCCACCCGGAAGCACGCAGCTCCCCGAGTGTCGAAGGCAGCGACGAACGAGCGGGCGTGTGGCCTCCGGTGAGCGCCGCGCGGGACCCGGCGGCCGATCTTGTCTCCTGGGGACCGGACAATTCGGACATTCGGCGAGACTACGGCGAGAAACTCGCAGCACGTGCAACCCGGTGCAATGATGATCGCCACGTCGCACGGAGGTTGTGAGGACATGTCCGACGTACGCTCGGGCGAGATCGATCCCCACGGAGGCAACTGATGAGCGTCATCGAGGACGTACCTTCGCCGGCACCTCGGCCGCAGCCGATCCCGGTCCGCATCGGCGCTCCGAGGGCTGGCCCCCCGAGGGCCGTCGTGCTCCGTAAGGATCCCTGGTGGGCACAACCCCTGGTCACCGGGCTTGGACTGCTCGCGTTCGTCGTCTACGCGACATGGGCCGCGTTCCGCAACGGGCACTACTTCATAGGTCTCGACCAGGCGCGCAACTACCTCTCGCCGTTCTACTCGCCGTGCCTGGCCGCGAATTGCCCGCCCGCGGTGCGATGGGGGCCCGTCACGCCTGCGAACTCGGGGTTCTCACCGGCGCTCATCATCCTGATCTTCCCACTTGCCTTCCGCCTCACCTGCTACTACTACCGCAAGACCTACTACCGGGCCTTCTGGCTCTCGCCGCCCGCGTGTGCCGTCGCTGATGCCGGTTCGACCTCCGCCAAGCCCAACGCTTTCCGCAAGCGCTACACGGGCGAGACCCGTTTCCCGCTCGTCCTCCAGAACGTCCACCGGTACACCTGGTACTTCACGTTCATCTTCGCCGTGCTGTTGACCTATGACGCGATCGAGGCTTTCCGCTTCCCCGGCGGTATCGGCATCGGGGTGGGCACGCTGATCCTCGTCGCGAACTCCGTGTTCATCTGGGCCTACCAACTCGGCTGTCATGCGTGCCGGCACCTGAGCGGCGGCAATCTGAAGAAGTTCTCGAAGGCCCCGGCCCGGCGGTGGATCTGGACCAACCTCACGACACCGTTGAACAAGCACCACCAACTGTTCGCCTGGCTGTCCCTCATGACGATCGTGGTGTCGGACCTGTACATCTACCTCGTGTCATCCGGCGCCTTTAGCGATCCGAGGATCTTCTGATGAACGATACCGAGCGGTACGACTTCGACGTCGTGGTCATCGGCGCCGGTGGGGCAGGGCTCCGGGCGGCTATCGAAGCGCGCGAGATGGGGGCGCGCACGGCACTGGTGTGCAAGTCCCTCCTCGGCAAGGCACACACGGTGATGGCTGAAGGTGGCATCGCCGCGGCTCTCGCCAGCGTGTGGCCGGAGGACAACTGGGAAGTTCACTTCCGCGACACCATGCGCGGCGGCAAGATGCTCAACAACTGGCGGATGGCTCAGATCCACGCCCTCGAATCCCCCGATCGCGTCCTCGAGCTCGAGGAGTGGGGCGCACTGTTCGACCGCACGCCGGACGGCCGGATCCTGCAGCGGGACTTCGGTGGTCATCGTTACGCGCGCCTTGCCCACGTAGGCGACCGCACGGGTCTCGAGATGATCAGGGCCTTGCAGCACCGTGCCGTGTCGATCGGGATCGACGTCTTCATGGAGTGCAAGATCGTCCGGCTCCTGCAAGACGGCGCAGGGGCCGTGAACGGAGCGGTCGGATTCTGGAGGGAATCGGGACGTTTCGTGACCTTTGGCGCCAAAGCCGTCGTTCTCGCGACAGGCGGCCTCGGCAAGGCATGGAAGTTCACGACGAACTCGTGGGAATGCACCGGTGACGGGATGGCCCTCGCGTTGTGGGCCGGTGCCGATCTGATCGACATGGAAGCCATTCAGTTCCACCCGACAGGCATGGTCTGGCCGCCTTCGGCGCGTGGCCTGCTAGTGACCGAGGGCGTGCGAGGCGACGGCGGTGTCTTGAAGAACCGGGACGGCGAGCGCTTCATGTTCAACTACATCACGCCGTTCTTCGCAGCCGAGACCGCCGAGTCGATCGAAGAGGGGGACCAGTGGTACACGAACAAGAAGGACTTCCGCCGCCCTCCTGAGCTGCTTCCCCGCGACGAGGTCGCCCGGGCGATCAACTCGGAGGTGAAGGCGGGTCGGGGAAGCCCGCACGGCGGCGTCTTCCTCGATATCGCGAGCCGCCGTACTCCCGAGGAGATACGCCGTCTGCTGCCCTCCATGTACCACCAGTTCAAGGAGCTGGCCGACATCGACATCACGACGACCCCGATGGAGGTCGGCCCGAC
>PMZN01000170.1:5656-7161 GCA_003170375.1 Acidimicrobiaceae bacterium
TCGGACCTGGTCGTGTTCGGTCGCAGGGCGGGGCTCGCAGCCGCCGAGCGGGCTCTCCAGACGCCCGGAGTTCAGGAGCTTTCCGAGACTCAGGTCGCCGACGTGACGAGACATGCGACGTCCTACTTCGACAATGAGGGCACCGAGGACGCCTATGCCGTGCACCGCGCCCTGCAGGAGACGATGCAGGCGCTCGTAGGCATAATCCGCGTCGAGAGCGAGCTGCTCGAGGCGAAGGAGAGGCTCGCCGAGCTGGCAGAACGCGCCTCGAAGTGTGCCGTCGAAGGAAACCTGCAGTTCAATCCCGGTTGGCACCTCGCCCTGGACCTGGAGTCGATGCTCGCAGTCTCCAACTGCACGACATTGAGCGCGATCGAGCGCCGTGAGAGCCGAGGAGGCCATACACGCGATGACTACCCAGGCTTCAGGCCGGAATTCGAGAACGTCAACATGATCACCCGCCTCGTCGACGGCGAGTACGTCGTCGCGCAGGAGCCCAAGCCTCAGATGCCCGACGAGCTGGCGAGACTCTTCGAGGAGGGGGCGCACTGATGGCAATCGACACCGGATCGGCCCCCACCACAGCGCCGGAACCACCATCGGGTGCACCTCCGCAGGACCTCGTGATGCGCCTGTGGCGTGGCGACGCGAGCGGCGGCCGGTTCCAGGAGTACCGCGTCGCTCCTCAAGAGGGCGAGGTCGTGCTCGACGTCGTGCACCGCATCCAGGCGACCCAGGCGCCCGACCTCGCTGTCCGGTGGAACTGCAAAGCGGGAAAGTGCGGCTCCTGCAGTGCGGAGATCAACGGCCGGCCGGCCTTGATGTGCATGACGCGGATGAGCACGCTGGCGACCGACCAGCCCGTCACGGTCTCGCCGATGCGCGCCTTCCCGATAATGCGCGACCTTGTGACCGACGTCTCCTACAACTTCGAGGTCGCCAAGCTGATCCCTGCCTTCAAGCCCGGGCCGAGGGATCCCGACGGCCTCTACAGGATGGCTCAGGTCGACATCGACCGCGGCCAGGAATTCCACAAGTGCATCGAGTGCTTCCTCTGTCAGAACGTCTGCCACGTCATCCGGGACCACGAGGAGAACAAGCCCCGGTACGCGGGGCCTCGTTTCTTCGTGCGCTTGGCAGAGCTCGAGATGCATCCTCTCGACACCTTGGACCGCCGTGACTACATCCACCAGGACATGGGCATCGGCTATTGCAACATCACCAAGTGCTGCACGGAGGTGTGCCCCGAGGACATCCACATCACCGACAACGCGATCATCCCTTTGAAAGAGCGCATCGTCGACTCGCACTACGACCCGGTCGCGTGGCTGGGTCGCAAGATCACAGGACGTCCGGCTCCGCTGCGGGCCTCGGAGGCCCGCAAACACACGGGTGCGGCGCACGCACAGCCTCCCGCGGCGGCTACGCCAGAGCCCGGTGACGGTGCCTGACTTCCTGAGCGAGGGGTGGTTCGAAGCATTCGCCGCGGCTCTGAAGAGGCTCCC
>PMZN01000170.1:7199-7515 GCA_003170375.1 Acidimicrobiaceae bacterium
ACTCGTCGAGGACTGGTCCACCGCAGACGCGATCGTGTCGGGCACTGCGTCCCTGCCGGATCTGCTGACTGCCGGGAGAATCAAGCTGAGGGGAGACTCGAATGCGCTGGTCTCGGCCGGAGACCTCCTCGCACGCGTCGCGCCACTGCTCGCCTCTGCACTCGGGGACGGGCAAGCTTCCTAGTCTCGAACTGAGGAGGCGTTGTGATCGATCGCTCTTACCCGCCTGCCCGCGAAGGCGACCAGGTCGACAACTATCACGGGGAGCTGGTCCAAGACCCCTACCGGTGGCTCGAGAACAGCGACGATCCCGAGA
>PMZN01000170.1:7592-9681 GCA_003170375.1 Acidimicrobiaceae bacterium
GAATATGACCTTGACGGGCGTGATCGACGATCACATGCTGATCCAGTACCGCGTGTTGCTCGACCGGGAGGATGCGGCGTTCGACGAACTCGAGCATGCCTACGAGGACGGAGACCGTGATCACTTCGAGACCGACTTCAACGACTGGATCCAGGCCATGAGCCGTCGTCTCGCCTATCTGAGGCGTATTGGCATCGAGGTCGGCGCCTGATCTGACCCAGCCACAAGTGACTGGTAACGCCCAACCGCTACACGAGCAGCGGTTCGTGTTCGGCGAGGTCGCGCAGACCTATGACCTGCGGCGCCCTTCGTACCCGTCGCACTTCATCGACTCCGTTCTGGCCTTCGCAGGTCTCGAGCAGGACACGACCACACCGGTCGCCGAAGTCGGTGCTGGCACCGGCAAGGCGAGCGTCGCGCTTGCCGCACGTGGGATCACCCTGACGTGCATCGAACCCAGCCCCCCCATGGCTGCCATCGCCCGGCACAACCTCGCCAAGTTCCATAATGCAGAGGTCGAACAAGTCTCCTTCGAAGACTGGCAACCCACCCCCCACTCCTACGGCCTGCTCCTCGCAGCACAGTCCTGGCATTGGGTCTCCCCCGAAGTGCGCTGCGCCAAAGCCCACCGGGCTCTCAGACCGCACGGCACGCTCGCCGTCTTCTGGAACACCATGTTCGATCTCGGAGGCGCGAACCTCGAAAGGGACCTGATCATCGCATATGGCGACCTCATGGCTGAGAAGTGGCAACTGGACCAGGCCGAACGCATCGAGGCCAACAGCTGGGTCATCGCCGAGATCGAGGCGTCCGGGCTCTTCGAGCCAGGACCTGTCATGACCCTGAGCGAGCCCTGGCACTGCACATACGAGACAGAGAGCTGGCTCCAGCTCCTCTCCACCCACTCGGACCATCGCATGCTCGACGAAAACACCCGGGCCGGCCTATTCGACCGGATAAGGACCGCAGTCGACACCAACGGCGGACACGTCGAGGTCGACTACGTCACGGTCGGCTACCTCGCCCGAACCCGAGATCGACTCGGCCAAGAGGACGACGCGTGAACCGTGCGAGCCAGGTTCCGGTCGGTGCCGTCCCACTTGCGAGTTGGGGGGTTCGCGCCGTCGGGGCCATCGCCGATGCCGTAGTCGTCGGTGTCGCGACCTATCTCATCGACTTGGCCGCCGGCATCCGCGCCCGCACGGGCTACCTGTATCTCGACCTGGCCGTGAGCTTCGTGTACTCGTTCGCACTGGTCGGGTTCTGGGGCCACACGCTCGGCATGGCGTGGATGAAGCTCGACGCCGTCGAAGCAGTCGAGGGGCGGACGCCCATCGGTCCCGCCAGGGCGGCGATCCGTTCGCTCGCCGCCGGGCTGTTGACCATTGTCCCGGTCGCGGCTTTCCTCGACGTCCTCTGGCCGCTGTGGGACCGTCGCAACCAGACGCTCCACGACAAGGCCGCAGGAACCATCGTCCTGCGACACTAGGTGCTCGATCTAAGCTCCGAGCAACCCTGCCACCTCGGCCCGCTCCTCGAGCAGCTCGGCGATCGTCGCCCGGATTTGCCGAGTCGCGAACTCGCTGTGCGGCTGGTCGGCAACCACTTCCCAACCGGTGCCGTCTGATCGCACCGGGAACCCGAACTGCAACCCCTCTGGCACCCCGTATTCGCCCCTGGACACCACCGCTAGCGACACGCACTCAGCGGGCGGCGTCGGTCGCAGGATGCTGGCCACCGAGTCGACTATGGCATGCGAGGCGCTGGCAGCCGACGACAAGCCCCGCGCCTCGAGGATCGCTGCGCCGCGCCCCTTCACGGTCTGCAGGAACTCGCCCTCCAGCCATGCGCTGTCGCCTATGACCTCGACCGCCGGACGACCCAGGATCCGCGCGTTCTCATAATCAGGAAACTGCGTCGACGAGTGGTTCCCATACACGACCAGATTTGTCACCTGCCCGTTGGAGACGTCTGCCCGCCTCGCGAGCAGGCTCTGGGCGCGGTTCTGGTCTAGGCGCATCATGGCGAACCAGCGATCCGCCGGCAATTCGGGCGCGTTCGACCGGGCGATGAGGCAGTTCGTGTTGCA
>PMZN01000170.1:9733-9896 GCA_003170375.1 Acidimicrobiaceae bacterium
GGAACCGACCCGACGAGCAGCGCGAAGGAGGTCCTGCGAAAGGCAATCGCAAGGTTGCTCGTCGCCTCGATATCGATGAGAAGAGGAAACGCGCAATCCTCGAGCTCCATCACTACGCCCTCGAGCGCTTTCATCGCAGGCTCGATCTCGAGCAGGCGGAGCA
>PMZN01000193.1:0-3318 GCA_003170375.1 Acidimicrobiaceae bacterium
GCCGCTCCGTGTGCTGCTCACCGCGTGCGCGCGGCGGTGCCTCGGCCAGCTCGGTGCCCCCATGGGGGGGCTGTGGGTTTGTGTCATGAGCAGGGTCGCGGTCATGATCATCCCCCCGGTCACAGCTCGACTGACGCGTAGGGGTAGGAGATCCCAGCCGACCACAGCGTCGAGGAGATGCTCGTGCCGAACGCTATGTCCGACAGTAAGTGGAGGCCCTTGACGGCGGACCCCGACGCGGCCGAGAGCTCCATCTTGATCGTGACGGTGACGGGGGACCCAGAGGTGGTCACGACCGAGCTGGAGCGCGTCCCGAGTCCGGTCAGCAAGTAGGTTGAGCTCAGGGCCGGGCAAGCAGTCCCGACCGCCTCGACCGGGTAGATGCAGGTGTTGGTCGCTCCCACTGTGTCTTGCACAGTGATCTCGGTGGTCCCGCAGACGGTCGTGGTGGAGTCCTGGAGGGCCCAGTACGAGGTGGGACTGCGCGCAATCATGTAGGTCGAGAAGGCAGAGGTGCTCGTCTCGCCGTACAGGGTCGAGATATTGGCGCTCGTCAACTGCGTGGGGACGACGGCCACCTCGGACTCGGAGCCGTTGAGATAGCCACTGGTCGGCGCGTCGGACCAGCCGCTGACGTAGCCCCAGCCGATGTGCCAGTAGCCCGTGTAGTTCTGGCCGGCAGTGTACGAGGAGTTGCTGACGACCTCGGTGCCGTTCACGTACAGCTCCGCCCCTAATGAACCGACCTCGGCCACCACGAACACCCATGCGCCGGTGTTGTAGACGGCCGGGGTGGTGATCTCGTAGTTCCCACCGTTGTACAGGGCCCACACGAGGTGGCCGGTGTTGTCCATCCACAAAAGGCGGTCCGATTGGCCCGGGTTGGAGTTGTTCTGGAGGTTGTCGAACCCGATGATCGTGCCGCCCGAAGTGGTGGTCGTCTTGAACCAGGCGACCACGGAAAAGCCTGTGGGATCGGCATACGAGTTGGTCGTCTCCACCCACCCCGACGAGCCGTTGAGGGAGATCGCCGACGAAGTGCCCAACGTCGTGGGCCCGCTCGCCCCGAGGGTCACCCCGCCCAGTGCCGTGCCAGTGTTGCCATGGCCGGAGGAGTCGACCAGGCTCTCGGTACCCGGGACGTTGCCCGTGTAGGGGACCGAACCCGTGTCGTTGAGCGGCCAGTAGCTGGCCGGGCTGAAGGTATTGATCTCGGTCGCGTAGGCAGACGGGGTGCTCTCCCCGTAGATCGTCGAGACCTGGGCAGTAGTGAGCTGAGACGGGATGATCGCGAGCTGTGCCAGTGAGCCGTTGAAATAGTTACCGGTAGGTGAGTCGGGCCAACTGCTGAAGTACGCCCAGCCGATGCTCCACCACCCCAAGTAGCTCGAGGCTGTGGTGTAAGCGGCGCTGCTGACAACTTTGCTGCCGTTGACATAGAGGGCGGTACCTGCGGCTCCCACTGAAGCGGCGACGAAGACCCAGCTGCCAGTGTTCACGGCCGAAGGGCTCGTTATCTCCTCGGTTGCACCGTTGTAGAGGGCCCAGACGAGCTTGCCAGTCGAGTCCACCCACAGCAGCCGGTCGGCGGCATTGGGGGCGCTCGCTATGGGGTCCTGCGAGCTGGAAAACCCGAGGATGGCACCCGACGCAGTCGTGGTCTTGAGCCACATCAGCACGGTGAAATTCTCGGGATTGCTGTACTCGGTGGTGGTCTCCGCCCAACCCGTCGAACCGTCGGTAGTGATCGCCTGGGAACCGAGCGGGCCAGCGGCCTGGTACGTGACCCCGTAGAACGGCAGTGCGTTGTTCGGGCCTGTCCCGCCCCAGTCGGTAGCCGACTCCGAATCGGCGAGCTGGGCCGCCCCGCACACAGAGGAGGCGGTCGTCGAGGAAGTGGCGTTCACCCTCCCCGCAGAGGTCAACGTGGTCGTAGCCGACGACGAAGCTGTGCTGGACAGCTCGCCCGTGGGCATCGGGGACCCGCTGGTGCAAGGCTGGGAGTTGGACGCGGTGACCGAGCCGCCCGAGCCGCTGCCGGTGGAGTAACAGTTGACCGAGCCTGCCGTGGTCCCCTCGAGCTGCAGGGTACCGGCGGAGAAGCTGCCGCTCGACGACACGATCGCCGCTTTGAATGTCGAGGCGCCGGCCGCGCTGGCGAGGACTAGCGATAGGGCGCTCAGCAGCCCGAAAGAGCTGAGCATCCCGTGCACGCCGTGCCGGACTGCGGACTGGATCACGCTCACGGCCTCCCTCCGGAGCTTCCCGGACCGGCGGTGCCCAGCTGGAGGGTGCTGGGCGCCGCCGACCCGGTGGGCTACTGGCTGATGCTCCAGGTGAAGGGCAAGGTGGCCGTCAGGCCCTGGTCGGCGTTCGTCGCCACTCCGGAGTCGAGCTGGTCCGTCACCACATATGTTGCCGAAGCACCGGCCGCAAGGACGGTCAACGGAACGGCGTTGAACGTCGTGCTTGCCAGGGTGGACAGGTTGTAGGTGTTCGAAAGCGCCGGGCACGCAGCCGCCTGGGACGGGTACACGCACTTGTCGGTGGCGCCAGTAGTCGTGTTGGCGACCGTGACGTCGACCTTGTTGCAGAAGGAGGCGTCCGCGCCGATGTAGGCGTTGGCGTCCGATGCCGTCGCCTGGGTGCAGGCTCCCGTCACCAGCGATGCGACCGTGGCGTTGTGGTTGCCCGCGTTGGTGAACGTCAGCGTCGTCGTGAGGGCGGTACCGCCCGGTACCTGGTCGAGAGTTCCGATGAGGGCATTGATCGTGCAGGTGGTGTTCGAGTTGGACGCAGTCACCGAACCGCCCGAACCCGAACCGGTGGAGTAGCAAGTGGTCGTGCCGTTGCCCTCTTCGAGCTGGATCGTGGCCGAGCTGAAAGTGCTGGTGCTGTTGCTGATCCCGGCGCTGAACCCACCGAGGGTGAGTGAAGTTGTCATGGCCAGGGCGGCCACCGCCGCCAGCGAGGCCACAAGTGCCAGCTTGTTGCTGCCGATGCGGCTCATCATGGCCTTGGAGTGACCTCCTCGATTGATCATCGTGTGCCTTCCTTCACTCTCGGCGCGCAGGTAGCCTTCGCAACCGGTCGCGGGTCGCTTGAGTATCCATCGACACGTCAATTGCCACGGTCAATGTCAGTTGGCCCTTATCACCCCAAGCCTCACCTTCGAATCACCCCCGAACCTCGCCTTCGCACGCACGACCAGGAAGCGGCTACGCCGAAGGAGGTGGGCTGGAGCATCCCGAGGCCCATCGGTACGCTCGGCGGTGTGGAAGTGGACGTCGAGCTGATCCCGGCAGTTGCGAGCTACCC
>PMZN01000193.1:3380-11143 GCA_003170375.1 Acidimicrobiaceae bacterium
CGCTTCGACGTGGCGCCTGCGCGGGATGGCCACGCGTTCTGACGCCCAGGGCCAGGGCATCGGCACATTGGTGCTCAACGCCGTCTTTGACCACGTGGCGGCCGAAGGCGGCGACCTGCTCTGGTGCAATGCGCGCGTGAGCGCAATCGCCTTCTACGAACGAGCGGGCTTTCGGACCTGGGGCGAGCAATGGGTCATCCCCGCCCACGGTCCGCACGTGGTGATGTGGCGACGGATCGAACCGGGAAGGGTGTGATGGCGGTCAGCTCCGATGTGCGCGACCCCGAGGTGGTCGACCTTCTCCAACAGATGGTCCGCAACGCCTGCGTCAACGACGGCACCGAAGCGTCCGGTCACGAGATCGCCAATGCGGAGCTTCTGCGCGCCGGCCTCGAGGGGTCAGGTTGTGAGCTGGAGACCTACGAGCCGCTCCCGGGCCGCACCTCGTTGGTGGCGCGCATCGAAGGAAGCGACGCCGGCATGCCGGCGCTCTGCTACCTCGGCCACACCGACGTCGTGCCGGCGAACCCGGACACCTGGAGCCGCGACCCGTTCGGCGGTGAGCTCGTCGACGGCGAGGTCTGGGGCAGGGGTGCCGTCGACATGTTGAACATCACCGCTTCCATGGCCGTCGCGTTCGGGCGCCTCGCCCGGAGCGGCTTCCGTCCCCGTGGCACCCTGATCCTGGCCGCTGTTGCAGACGAGGAAGCCCTCGGCTCCCATGGCGCGGGATGGCTGAGCGAGCATGCGGCCTCGTCGGTGGGTGCCGACTACGTCATAACCGAGTCCGGGGGCGTCCCCATCGAGACGCCGGGCGGGCGGCGCCTCCCGATCACGGTCGGCGAGAAGGGAAGTTGCTGGTGCCGCTTGCGGGTCCGTGGGACGGCGGGCCACGCCTCGGCACCTCTGCGCACCGACAACGCGCTCGTCACCGCTGCCGCGGTCGTAGGGCGCCTCGCGTCGTTCAGGCCGGCGGCGAGCGTGCACGACGCGTGGCGCCGTTTCGTGGCTGGCATGTCGCTGCCCGGCGATATCGGGGCAATGTTCCTCGACCCGGCCAGGATCGACGATCTCTGCGAGTCGTTCCCCCATGTCGGGCTCGCCCGCCAGGCGCACGCCTGCACGCACATGACCATCGCCCCGACGATCGTCCATGGCGGCACGAAGCTGAACGTGATCCCCGATCAGGTCGAAGTGGACCTCGACGTGAGGACCCTGCCGGGTCAGACCGAGGCCGACGTGCGGTCGCTCCTCGCCGAGGCCATCGGGGACCTTGGCGACAAGGTCGAGATCGTGTGGGCCCACAACGACCCCGCCAGCGAGTCGCCGGTCGGCACGCCGCTGTGGTACGAGCTCGACGCCATGGTGAAACGGTTCCACCCCGGGGCCGAGAGTGTGCCCTACTTCTCTACCGGCGCCACCGACGGGCGGTTCTTCCGCCGGCGCGGGGCGGTCGCGTACGGTTTCGGGATGTTCTCGGACAGGCTGAGCTTCGAGCAGTTCCTGTCGATGTTCCACGGTGACGACGAACGAGTCGACGTCGAGTCGCTCGCCCTTTCCGCCGAGATGTTCGAGGCTCTCCCCCGTTCGTTCCTGGCCTGAGCCGGCGCTCAGGGTTCGAACTCCTCGTCGTCGGCACTTGAGTTGTCGGTGTCGAGCCAGGTGGCGAAGCGGTTCACGACCTGTTGCACACCTCCGCCGGCGCGCTCGACGATCTTCGCGAAACGTTGCCTGTAGTGCCCGAGCGCCGCGTCGAACTCGGCCGACGGGGGCGGCTCCTGGCCACGCCGGAGGTAGCCGCCGGAGCGCTGCCGGTCGAATTCACCCGATGCCACCCATGAGACGAGCTCCCTGACCCGGCGCACGGGAAAGGGGTGTGTCGTGCCGATCTCCGACCAGAAACGCGAGTACCGCGCAAAGGGGTCACCCTCTCCCTCGTATTCGGTGGCTTGGCGTATGAACGCGTCCAGGTCCAGGCCGGGCACCGGGCCGCCCGCCATGCGCATCAGGGTCCGGCAGGTCAAGAGCGGGTCTCCTGTGCCGAGCGCGCTGGCGCGATCGGCGGTCAGCTCGGCTGCCCTCGACCACTCGAGCAACGCGTAATAGAGGGCTTTCAGGGGCAGGCCGGCCAGCGGGGCACCACGGAGAACTCCGTTCATGACAAGTTGGACGAGCTCGAACGTTGTCATGAAGGTCACGTGGTCCGCGAGCACGTGACCCATCTCGTGCGCGAGCACCGAATTCAACTCGTCGGAGTCGAACGATCTTGCCAGTCCCGAGGAGACAAGCGTCACGGGCGCGTTCGCGCCGATAGTGAGCGCGTTGCCGACCGGGTACTGGGTCACGTACAGGTGAGGGCACGTGGCGATGTCGAAGGTGTGGGCATAACGACGCTGCATCGCCCACACCTCCGGTAGCTGGTCCTCCCCGAGGCGCACGGCGGTGCCGAGCATGAGCTGGCGAAGCTTGCGCTCGTATCCGACCTCACTGAGCTTCTTGACAACGCGGTCGAGCATGGGGATGGTGTGCAGCGCCGCTGCGGCCGCCCGGTCCGCGGGATGCGCGAATCCCTGAGCACTGATCTCCGGGTAACTGAGTGAAGTTTCGATAGCCATGGCAGGCCGCCTCCCCGTTCGCGCGAGAAGTCTCTCACCACTGAGCCGGCCGCGGTCCTCCGGGCAGTCTCACAAGCCGACCGGCAGGCTCCCCCGGACCAGCACAGGTGTCGTCGGCGTCGGCGTGCCTCCCAGCGGCTCTGCATTGATCATGAGCACTGTCATCGTGGGCTCGACCCGGATCGGGGCACCCGTGGGATGCGAACCGAGCACGCCGAGCGAGACCACCTTCCCGCGCGAGATCGCCCAGAGCTGGAAGGTCTGCGAGCTAGCGAGGGCGGGCATGGACGGGTTGATGAGGTAGCCCTCGCCGTTCGGCAGGATGATCACTGTGGCCCGCCAGACCGGATGTACCGCCGATGTGAGCTCCACCGTCCGGTGCGCAGGATTGAGCAGCACGCTGGTGACACTCGCCTGGTGCCTGAGGCTGTTGACCTGTTGGCCGAGGTTCCCGACCTTCGCCGCCAACAACCCGACAGTCAAGATGAGCCCGGCGGCGACCGCTCCGAGCGGCACGATCAACGCGAACCTCCGGCGGAAGTTCGGCCGGCTCACCGACGAAAGGGCAGGCGGCTCGTCCTGGAGCGAGGCAGCGATGCGGTCCCAGACCTCATCGGGCGCGACCGCCGGAGCGTCGCCAATGGGATTGCCCAGCAGGGCCGCGACCTCTCGGTGGGCGGCGAGCTCCGCGCGGCACCGAGGGCAGGAGGCGAGGTGGTCGTCGACCTCCTGGCGCTCGTCCGCATCGAGCGCATCGAGCGCATCGAGCGCATAGACACCGAGCATCTCCCCGATCTCGTCGTGCGTCACGGCTGCTCGCCTTTCAGGTCCAGCCCAGAGACGGTGAGCTGACCGTGCATGCGCTTCAGCCCGCTCCGGATCCTGCTCTTCACCGTGCCCTCCGGTTCGCCGAGAATCGTCGCCACCTCCCGGTAGGTGTGACCGCGAAAGTAGGCCAGCTCGATCGGCCGCCGCTCGCTGTCGGGAAGGCCGCCGAGCACCTCGCGAACCTGGTCGGCGACGATGACGTCCTCGACCTCGCGCTCGACGTCGTACCCACCATGGGCAGTTTCCCGCGCCCCGCGCTCCTCGCGGCGGCGCCGGGCCACTTCTGACCGCAACTGGTCCACGGCTCGCCCATGGGCCTGGGCGAGCAGGTACGACCGCAATGTCCCCCGCTCCGGATCGAAGCGATCTGGAGCATTCCACAATCGCACGAATACCTCTTGCACGACTTCTTCGGCAGCCGCCCGTTCGCGCAGCAACCGGCGCGCGAGGCCGAAGACTGCTCCGGCGTGCCGTCGGTAAGCCTCTGCGAGGGCATCCTCCCGATAGCGGGCTATCGCAAACGCGAGGTTGGCATCGCTCGCGTTGAGCAGATCAGGTTGCACTTCATTCGGACTACGGAGCCGACGAGGTTCCGGATGACCCGCGCTCACCGATTCAGAGGCTAGCGGTGAGCCACCGCTCAGCGCGGCCGTGACATCGCCAAACCGACCATCCAGCTCCACGCGCGTGCGATCGCGTCGATGGCCGGAACCGGGCCCGGCCCCCCGGCCCGGGGTCATCACTGGGTGATGACCGACTCGACCTGCAGCACCCGAAGCGGCCGCGTGGCACTGGTCACAGAGTCGGCGAGAAGTCCCTCACCTCCTACAACGCCGGCGTCATCGGACAGCGCCCAGTTGACCTGCCAGGAGATCGATGCCTCTAGCGGTTGGTAGGTGCCGAACGTGGACTGGGTGAAGACCGACTCACAAGCCGTGCCCTGCGCTGCCGGCGAAAGCAGCCCGTCATATGACGCGCCGGGCCCGGCACACTCGAGGTTCAGGCTCTCGGGGGAAAACGTGATTCCACCCTCCGGGTCGTCGCGCGGCTCGGGGAAGTTCCACGCCGAACGCCATGCCACGCTCATCGGCGTCGCCCACACAGTGGCAACTAGCCCACCGCCGGCGGCGATCGCCGTGACCGTCCTCCAGTCCGAGGCGTCGATCCACAACCACGTCGGGAAGTTCACGATGGTCGCGTCCGTGAATTCGTCGATAGAAGACGGGGAGGTGGAGATGATCGGGGATGGCAGCGCCGCTTTGGCGAGCGCCTCGTAGATCAGCGGCGGGAGATTCGAGGCGGACGGGTCCGGCACCGTGTCCCAGAAGATCCACAGGTGCATCACCTCGCCGGTCGCGGTACTGGCGGGCGGCATGTCGGACTCGACGTCGTCCCCGGTTGGGGGCACCTGCTCGGGTCTCGGGCAGGCCACAAGGTCGAAATGATCCGACGATTCGGCCCGTTTCGAGAGCGAGGCGCCCCAGAGATCGACCGACCAGATCCCGGGATAGCCACCATCCCGCGGTGGCGTCCAGAAGCTGGCTGGAAGTCCTGCGCCGGCCAGAGCCCCGTTGAGGCTGTTCAACGAAGACCCGATGTCGTGCCAGACGCACAGTTCGAGGCCACCTGCGGCACCGCCTGTGTAGGGCCCTGGGCCCAGAGGACTGCCGAGCCACCACACCCAGGACCAGATGGACGAGCCGGTCGAGCCCGCTCCGCCTCCGTTCCCGGCGGGAGCGGCGGCGCGGACGGGGGCGGAATTGCGGGCAGGCGCGGTGATCGCGTGGCTCACCAAGAGCCGGGACAAGAACCGGTGGCACGGGCCGGGTGAAGAGGGACTCTGCTCGGCGGACGTCGCGGACCTCTCGAGTTTCCAGGAGCCCTTCATCTCGGCCATGTCGGTGATGTACGCCGTCAGCCCGGCTCCCCCACCGAGCGCGGCCGGCGCGGCGAGGTCACCGGATCGGAAGTGACTGCCCGGGTCATAAGAACATGCCGTGACCACGGCATTCGATCGACCGAGCGACACGACGCGCATGTTGCCGATGCGCCAGGTCGACGGCCCGACCACGCCGGAAGCGGCCTGGGCCGAAAGGTACGAGATCATCTGGTCGTCCTCGGGGCTCCCCGGGATGACACCGAGGCCGAGGAGCCGATAAGACGGGTCACCGAGCACGCTCGCGACATAGAAAGCCTGTATCTCGGCCTGCCATGCGGAGAGCACAGCCTGAACGGCCGGACCGGCTGGAGCACCCGGTACGGACCGGACCCCGCGAACGGACTGAGTGTCCTGGACCCCGCGGATGGCTAGGGCGACGCGCGGGCCCTTCGTGTCGCGAATGGCCCGGGCCACCGGGGTGCTACACGCGCCGGCGGTGAGCACAATGGCTCCCGCGACTGCACAAGGAGCTGCTCGCGTGAGCAACCTGCGGAGCCCTGGACGTAAGGCCCGACAGCCGAGGCTGCGGGGAGGGGTCCTGAAGCAAGAATGGCGGCGGGTCATGCCGGCGATGGTCGCCGACCCACTTACCGCATCAGCTACCGGCTATGTCACCTGTGCTGCTCACCGCGGGCGCTGTTCGCCCGGAGTGGTGAGCTACGAGGACTCCTCGGTGTCGGAGGAGTAGGTGCCGGTCGGGATGCCACCGCTCGACTGGGGAATGCCGCCCGTGCCCGGGATCCCGCCGCCGCCCGTCACGGTCGTCGGTGCGGGCGTCGAGGACTGCTCCGGAGTGTCTCCGGCTGCCGTCGATGTCGGGACGAACGAGCCGTCTGGAGCCGCTGGCGCCATCACCGTCGCAGAAGTCACCGAGATCGGCCCATGCTCTGACTCGAACTGTCCGATCTGCCCGACCAGTTCGGAAACCTTTGCGTCGGCGTCGGCAGGAGCGCGACCCGCCTGCTGGGAGTAGACGATGCCGCCGAGCTCGAGCAAGAGGGCGTCCGCGTGCTTCTTCGCCTGCATGTCCGAGAGCTTTGCCTGTCCTGCCTTGGCTCCCTCCTGGGCCTTCTCGGCCAGCACTGTCGCCTGCGCCTTTACCTTGTCCATGAAACCCATGGCCCTGCCTCCGATGACATCGTGGCCGCTCTCGGCCGAACATGCCCTGTCAGGACGCGACGCTACCGCCTCGGAGTCACTGCCACCACGCCCGGCCGTCCGATCGGCCACGATGTAGTCGTGGATCGCTGTGAAGAATGCCAATTCGACCACGACGCGCTGGACCCCGGTGCTGTGCCGGGCGCGTTGCGATCGTTGGGAGGCCGTTTTGCGATGCGGGTCTCCAACGAGCGAGCCGACCCGACGATCGGACTGACCATCCGGACCCGGCCCGGATCGAGAACCTGGTCGGCTCTCGAATATGCATGCCATGTTCGCGACGTCTTCCTCATACAGCGCGAACGCGTGTACCTCACCCTTGTCGAGGACTGCCCGAGCCTCGCTCCGATGTACCGCGAGGAGCGGGCGAGCCTGGCGCGCTACGCCGCCGAGGAACCCAACGATGTCGGCCGCGAGCTCAAAATGGCGGCGGAGTTGCTCGCCAGGGCGTTCGAGGGTCTCGACCAGACACAATGGCAGCGGCGCTGCATCTACAACTTCCCTGAGGCCCGCGAGCGCACCGTGCTCTGGCTTGGGCGCCACGCGGTCCATGAGGGGGAGCACCACCTGCGCGACGTCGACGCGGCGTTGCGGTCAGCTGCCGCGACGTCTCGGTCAGCTTTGGCAGCACAAGACCTTCGGGCACACCCGACGCTGTGAACATCTGGAGTCACGCTTTTTCACACTTGTGCGATTTCTCGAGATCAGCGCGTCCCAGAGCGAGAGCCCGGCTCGTTCGTCAAAGAGGTCGGAAGGCTGAGGTCAAGCGCCCGCAAGCTCTCGCCAGCACCCAGGCTCGCCCTCGAGCCGCTTGGCAAGCTTTTCGGGGCTGAGCCGAAAAGTTGCCTCGGGAATAGCGTCGACGAGCGACCTCCGGCGCCAGTAGTCGTGCGCCGCAGCGGCGAACCGTTCGCGCCGCAATGCGACGAGCTCACCCGACGGCCAGGTCCCTTCGTCACCGACGAGGTACTTGAAAAGCCTGAGCGCGAGCTCGATGTCGGCGGCGACCGGAGCGCGCCCGAAGATCGCGGCCCGGCCAAGAGCGATGGCGACGGCGCCCGCAAGGACGTCCTCGGCGCGCTCGCCGGGCTCGAGCACGAGACGGTCCTCGAACCGGGCCGCTAGCGCGAGGGCGTACCCCTGATCCGGACCGGGGATACCCAAGCCGGCCTGCCGTAGGAGTTGAGGAGCAGGACGGCGCTCTCCTGGGCGATGGGCCGTCC
>PMZN01000193.1:11160-28065 GCA_003170375.1 Acidimicrobiaceae bacterium
TCGCCGGCCGCGGCGCGAATGAGGCCGAAGACCACCGAGTCCACGAGTGCCTCCCAGGATGCCTCGATGATGTTCTCCGAGACCCCGATGGTCGACCAGCTGCCCTCGGCGTCGGCCGTGTCCAGCAGCACCCGCGTAACCGCCCCGGTTCCCTTAGACGTGTCGAGGACGCGTACGCGGTAATCGGTCAGGTGCACGTTTCGCAGCTGTCCAAAGTGCGGCTCGATGGCCAGCCTGAGCGCGGCGTCGAGCGCGTTCACCGGCCCGTTTCCTTCTGCTGTAGCCACGACCCGCTCGTCGCCTATGTGGGCCTTGACCGTCGCTTCGGTAGTGAGCTCGCCCGGTGAGGACCAAGGATGGACCAGAAGAGGACCGCCGTCGTTGGCGAGCTCGTCGACCGCGTCCCGGGCGCGCCAGTCGGTGATGACACGAAACGACTCGATCCTGAACAGGTCTCCGAGCCGCCCACCAAGCGCTCCGGCAGCAGCCCGCATCAAGAGCTCGAGCGACCCGTCGGCCGCCTCGAAGTGATAGCCGTTGTGCTCGAGGTGCTTCAAGGAGTCGAGGACTCGTCCCAACGCCGGTGAGTCGAGCTCGAGGCCTAGCTCGGCAGCCTTCAGCTGAAGGGTCGAGCGCCCCGCGAGCTCGCTTACCACGACGCGAGTTCCGTTGCCCACGACATCTGGCGTCACGTGCTCGTACGCGTCGGACCTACGAATGAGAGCGCTCGTGTGCAAACCGGCCTTGTGAGCGAACGCTGCGGTCCCGACATACGGCCGTTGAGGATCGAGGGTCAGATTGACGATCTCCGCGATGTGATGGGCCACCGAGGTGAGGCGCTCGAGCCGGTCGGCTGGGATCGTCTTGACGCCCATCTTGAGGCTGAGATTCGCGATGACCGCCGAAAGATCTGCGTTTCCCGTGCGTTCGCCATAGCCGTTGATGCAGCCCTGAACATGGCTCGCACCTCGGCGCACAGCCTCGAGGGAGTTGGCCACCGAGCAACCGCCGTCGTTGTGGAAGTGCCCACCGATCGCGGCGGACGAGTGCGCCCTCACGTCGGCGACGATTTGGCCGACCTCGTCGGGTAGCGTGCCGCCGTTGGTGTCGCAGAGCACGAGCACCTCGGCGCCTGCCTCCTCGGCCGCTGCAAGGACACGAAACGCGAACTTTGCGTCCCGACGGTAACCATCGAAGAAGTGCTCAGCATCAAAAAAAACACGGAGGCCGGCCTGGTGCAAGAACGCTACTGAGTCGGCCGCCATGGCGACCGCCTCGTCGAGCGTCGTTCGCAGCGCCTCGGTGACGTGCAGGTCGGAGGCTTTCGCGACAATGCAGACCACCTCGGTTCCCGCNNTTCGCGGCCCTGGCGAAGAACTCCTCGTCCTTCGGATTCGCACCTGGCCAGCCGCCCTCGACGTAGGAGACGCCCAGATGGTCGAGTTGCTCGGCGACGCGCAGCTTGTCGTCGACGGTGAGAGAGATGCCCTCTTGTTGCGACCCGTCCCGCAGCGTCGTGTCGTAGATGTCGACGGCGGCCGGGAGGCTGCGCTCAGGTGACATATTCGAGCCAGTCCTTGTACTGGTCCACTGTCCCCCGGACGGTCGCGAAGTAAATCTCCTGGATCTCACGCGTGATCGGTCCGGGCTCGCCCGTGCCGACCAGTCGGTCGTCCACCGAGCCGATCGGAACGACTTCGGCGGCCGTGCCGGTGAGGAACGCCTCGTCAGCCATGTAAAGGTCCGTCCGCCGCATCTCGCGTTCGGTCACGCTGTGGCCGAGATCGCGGGCGATGGTGGCGACGGTATCCGCGGTGATGCCTTCTAGCGATCCGGCCGACGACGGCGGCGGGATGTAGAGGTTGCCTTGACGGACGACGAAGACGTTCTCACCCGTGCCCTCTGAGATGAGCCCGCTCGTCGTGCACATGAGCGCCTCGTCGTAACCGGCGCGCGCCGCCTCCAGCTTCGCGAGCGAGGAGTTGACGTACATCCCGGTGCATTTGGCGGCTGTCGGGACAGAGCGTGGGTCGTTGCGAGCCCAGGAGCTGACCTTGAGGCGGATGCCCTTGTTGATGGCCTCGTCGCCGAGGTACGCGCCCCAGGGCCACACCGCGATCGCAAGTCGCACCTTGCACGCCTGGATGTTCATGCCCATCTCTCCGTAGCCGAAGTAGGCGAGCGGCCGGATGTAGCAGCTGTCGAGCCCGTTCTCCAGCACAGTGAGCTTGATGGCCTCGAAGACCTCGTCCTCGGAATAGGGCAGATCCATCTGGAGGATGCGAGTCCCCCTGAACAACCTCTTGGTGTGATCACGCAGGCGGAAGATCGCCGGCCCATTGGCCGTCGCATAGGCGCGAATGCCCTCGAAGACGCCCATTCCGTAGTGCAAGCTGTGCGTCAGGACGTGCACCGTGGCCTTGTCCCAGTCGATGAGCTCGCCGTCCATCCAGATCTTCGTTGTCGGGGTGATGGGCACCGTCACAACCTCCTTATGACTGCATCGCCAACGCCGGATGTACTCCAAGGCTCGGAGGAACCGGCCATCTCAGTCTGCAACTCGAACACCGCCTTCGTGACGCGCTCAGCTGCGGCGACCTCGCCGAGGTGCTCGAGCATCATCGCCGCGGAGCGGATCGCCGCAAGTGGATTTGCCTTCCCGGTGCCGGCGATGTCGTACGCGCAACCGTGGACCGGTTCGAATAGGGACGGCCCGGTGCGCGCCGGGTTGAGGTTGGCCGAAGCCGCGAGCCCGATGCCACCGGTGACGGCGCCCGCGAGGTCGGCGAGGATGTCGCCGAACAGGTTGTCGGTAACCACGACGTCGTAGCGCGCAGCATTCTCGACAAAGACGATGCAGGCGGCGTCGACGTGGTTGTAGGCGGTGGCGACTCCGGGGTGCTCGAGTGCGACAGAGTCGAACGACCGCTGCCAGAGATCGCCCGCATAGGTGAGCACGTTGGTCTTGTGCACGAGGGTCACGTGGTGGCGTTTGCGGCGCTCGGCGAGCCCGAAGGCATACCTGACACAGCGTTCGACGCCGTGGCGGGTGTTGACGGACCCCTGCGTGGCGACTTCGAACGGCGTGCCACGCCGGAGCGCGCCGCCTTCTCCCACATATGGGCCCTCGGTGTTCTCGCGCACCACGACGAAGTCGGCGTCGGGGGCGATCGAACCCGGGGCCCCGTTGAACGGGCGGAGGTTGATGTACAGGTCCAGTTCGAAACGCAGTCTCAGCAGCAGCCCGCGCTCTATCACTCCCGGCGGCACCGCCGTCGACCCGATCGGCGGACCGACGGCACCGAGCAGGATGGCGTCGGCGTCTCTGAGCTCGTCAAGAACCGAGTCGGGCAGCACCTCGCCGGTGCGCTCGTAGCGCCCTGCACCGAGGTCGTAGTCGACGGTCTCGATCACGACACCGGCGGCGTCGACGACTTTGAGCGCTTCCGCGATGACCTCAGGGCCGATCCCGTCGCCGCCGACCACTGCAACTTGGTGCGCACCAACCCTAGGTTCCACTTCACGGTCACACTAGCCGGGGTGCCCACATTGCGGTCAGAGCGAAGGATCGGCTGGCGTCAGGTGCTCCGCCCACCTCCGCGCAAGCGCCCGGTGCCGCCTTACGCGGTCATCGAGGTCCGGGCTGTTCAGACGGCCGTCACGTACAAGAACCCGGCCGTTGACCACCGTGTGACTCGCCTCGCGTACCGCGCACCGGACGATCGCCTCGACCGGATCGAGCACCGCCCCGGCCGTTGACAGTCCCGTCAGCGGATAGCACGCCAGATCAGCGCACTTGCCGATCTCGAGCGAACCGATATCGGTACGCCCGAGGCACCCCGCCCCGCCGACGGTGGCCATGCCCAGTGCATCGCGCGCCGTCAAGGCCGAGGGCCCGTCCCTGAGATGGGCTAGCAGCAGCGCCTGACGGACCTCGCCCCACAAGTCGCTCGCGTCGTGAGCCGCCGACCCGTCGCATCCGAGCCCGACGATGACTCCGGCCCGGCGCATGTCACCGGCGGGGCACAGCCCCGCACCGATCATCATGTTCGAGGTCGGGCAGTGGGCCACCGCAGTTCCGGCTGCAGCTAGCCGCGCGATCTCCCCAGCGTCGGTCCAGACGGCGTGCGCGAGCCAAGTGCGGGCCGACAGCCAGCCCAGTTGGCTGGCGAGCTCGTGTGGGCGCACGCCGAACACCTCGGCGCAGTAGGCGGTTTCGTTGGCTGTCTCCGCAAGGTGGGTGTGCAAACGAACGTCGAGATGTTCGGCGAGCTCGGCCGAGCGCCGCATCAGCTGTGCGGTGACCGAGAACGGAGAGCACGGGGCGAGCGCTATCTGAAGCATCGACCCCTCTGCCGGATCGTGGTAGCGCTCGACCAGCCGTTGACAGTCAGCCAGGATCTCGTCTTCGTCCTGGACGACCGTCATTGGCGGCAACCCGCCGTGGTCGGTGCCCAGCGACATGGAGCCGCGCGTCGGATGGAAGCGGATCCCAAGCTCGGCCGCCGCTGAGATCTCGGCGTCGATCAACCCGGTTCTGCCCTGGGGGTGAACGTAGAGATGGTCCGAAGTGGTGGTGCAGCCGGACAGCAGCAGCTCGGCGAGGCCCACCCAAGCTGACAGGTAGGCGCTCTCCTCGTCGAGCTGCTCCCACACCGGATACAGCACCCTCAGCCAGCCGAAAAGGTCACAACCGAGCGCCGGGGAGAAGGCCCTCGTCAGGGTCTGGTACAGATGGTGATGGGTGTTCACCAGGCCGGGCACCACCACGCATCCGGTCGCGTCCAGCACCTCATCGGGACTCGGCCAGTCCTTGTCCTCCGTGCCGATGCGGGTGATGACGCCGTCCTCGGCGAGAACCGACGCTCCAGCAAGCTCGGTGGCGGATGCGTCACCGCACCACAGATGGCCGGACCGGATCAAGAGCCGCATGCTCACCTCTGCCGGATCGGGCCGATCATTGCAGCGGCGCGACCGGCGACCGGGACCTTGCCTGCGGAGCTGACGACGAAGTAGCCCTCGGCGCCGGCGCTCGCAGCGGTGCCGGCCGCCGTCGGTGACTTGAGCCCGATCGCGGCCTGCGCCTCGGCCCAGGTGTAGACCTCGCCGGCCGGCTTGGGCCCACAGGCGGCAACGAAGATCTCGGCGAACGACGTGTCCCACTCGGACGACTTTGCGTACGCCGCGCCCATGACGAGCTCAGAGTTGGCCGATGTGCAGCCGGTGAGATCCCTCGGCCAGGGCCGAAGGATGTTGTCGCGGTGTCCCCAGCACTCTGTGGCTTTCGGGGAGGTACACCCGCCGTTGTGGCTCCCGAAGCCGTCGTCGTACATCCACCCGTCGTCGGACCCGAGCGCGCTCTCGCTGCCGCCGGCCCAGTTCGATCCCCAGGCACGCACTTGCGCACCCCCCGACAACGTCCGAGCGGACAAGGTGGGGTCATCGCCGGTGCCGGCGCCGGCCTGTGCCGATTTGTCCAGCTGGATGGTGAGGGCCGTCACCGGCGGCTCCCCGCGCGACACCCGCTCCAGGTCGGCGATCGCGAATAGCTGATCCACCACGCTCAGCTTGAGGAACTTCGCCAGGCTGAACCGCAGCGGGCCGATCGGCTCAGTCCCACGCGCCCGGTCGATGGCCTGCAACGCCTTCGAATTGCAGGCCTGAGTGTCATCGAGAGCTCCGACCGCGCAATACGCGTAGAAGTTCGGGACCGGAGGAAGGTTCCTCGGCGGGTTCCTGGGCGGCACGATCCCGGCGCGCGGCAAGGCCCGACTGTGCGGCACGGCCAAGGCGAACCCAGCGGCGCCGACCGGCGCACGACCGCCCACAGCCGCGATCGCCGTGATGGTCACGACGGCCAGCGCCAGCCGGCTCACCCGCAAGACGAATGTTCCGACCATTGCCTGAGGGTACCCGTCCCCCGTTGCCGGCAGAACCACTCGGAGACTAAGGCCCGCCTTGCGCTGCGGATTCCCCGCTTCGCCGACGTCGGCAAGATTCCTTCTCCGAACCGATAGCCTCGTGTCGGTGACTGAAACTGTTCTCACACCCGAAACCCACGCTCGGCTGGTGGCCGAGCTCGAGGACCTCACGACGCGCGGACGCGTGGAGATCGCGCGCCAGATCGAGGCCGCCCGGGCGCTTGGGGACCTGTCCGAGAACGGCGATTACCACGCCGCCAAGGACGCCCAGGGCAAGATGGAGTCCCGCGTGCGCCAGCTCCAGCGGATGCTGGAAGACGCCGTTATCGTCGACAGCTCGACGCACGAAGCCGGCGTCGTCACCACCGGCGTCGTGGTGGAGCTCCGCTACGAGGGCGACGACGAGACCGAGAGGTTCCTGGTCGGCTCGATCGAGGAGAAGGGCGAAGGCGTATCGGTCATATCGCCAGCTTCACCGCTCGGCCAGGCGCTCCTCGGACGCAACGTCGGTGAGACGGTCGACTACGAGGCTCCGAACGGCCGCCTCTTCACTGTCGAGATCGTCACGGTCGGCCACTGATGACCCATGCCTGAGACGCTCGCCGAAAAGGTCTGGCGCCGCCACGTCGTCCGCCCCGGCGACGGCGCCGCTGAGCCCGACCTGCTCTACATCGACCTGCACCTCGTCCACGAGGTGACCTCGCCGCAGGCATTCGAAGGGCTGCGGCTGGCAGGCCGACGCGTACGGCGACCGGCCCTCACGATCGCGACTGCCGACCACAACGTGCCCACCACGACTGCGAGCGGCCGCGTGGAGGACCCGATCTCGCGCAGGCAGCTCGAAGCCCTCGACGCGAACTGCTCTGAGTTCGGCGTGACCTGTTACCCCATGGGAGACGAGAACCAAGGGATCGTGCACGTGATCGGGCCCGAGCAGGGCCTCTCCCAGCCAGGCATGACGATCGTCTGCGGCGACAGCCACACCTCTACCCATGGTGCCTTCGGGGCACTGGCGTTCGGCATCGGGACTTCGGAGGTCGAGCACGTCCTCGCCACCCAGACCCTCCCCCAACGCCGGCCCCGCACCATGGCTGTCGGGGTCGAGGGCGATCTCGTGCTCGGTGTGAGCGCGAAGGACGTCGTGCTCGCGATCGTCGGCCGGCTCGGCACGACCGGTGGCGTCGGCCACATCGTCGAGTACCGAGGTTCGGCGATCCGCTCGCTGTCGATGGAGGGCCGCATGACGGTCTGCAACATGTCCATCGAAGCCGGTGCCCGCGCTGGGATGATCGCTCCGGACGAAGTCACCTTCGAGTACCTGGAGGGGCGGCGCCACGCGCCGAAGGGCCCGGACTGGGACCGGGCCGTCGAGGACTGGCGCGGACTGGCAACCGACGACGATGCCCGCTTTGACGCCGAGGTGGACCTCGATGCTGCCTCGATCCGGCCGCATGTGTCCTGGGGCACGAACCCTGCCCAGGTAGTGGCCATCGACGGTGTGGTGCCGAGCCCGGACGACCTGCCAACTCCGGCCGAACGGGAGGCCGCCGCCCGTGCGCTCGCCTACATGGGCCTTACGGCCGGCACCCCGATCAGCGCGATCGAGGTGGACACCGTGTTCATCGGCTCCTGCACGAACTCGAGGATCGAGGACCTACGGACCGCTGCCGGTGTGCTCGAGGGGCGTCGCATACGTCCGGGCCTGCGCGCCCTCGTTGTGCCGGGCTCGCGCCAAGTCAAGCGCCAGGCCGAAGCGGAGGGCTTGGACTGGGTCTTCATCGAAGCGGGATTCGAGTGGAGAGAGAGCGGCTGCTCCATGTGCCTTGGCATGAACCCCGACCAGCTTTCGCCTGGGGAGCGCTGCGCCTCCACGTCGAACCGCAACTTCGAGGGCCGCCAGGGACGTGGCGGCCGCACCCATCTCGTCTCCCCGGCAGTGGCAGCGGCGACATCGGTGGCGGGTCGTTTCGTGACCCCGGCCGAGCTCGGGTCCTGAGGATGGAGCCCGTGCGGATAGTGGCCGGGCGGGCGGTTCCCCTGAACCGCTCGGACGTCGACACCGACCAGATCATCCCGAGCGAGTGGCTCAAGCGCATCGAGCGGACCGGTTTCGGGGCCGGACTGTTCGCGGAGTGGCGCGACGACCCGGGCTTCGTCCTCAACGACCCTGACCACGCCGGGGCGACGATCCTCGTCGCCGGACCGAATTTCGGCACCGGCTCGTCCCGGGAGCACGCCGTGTGGGCTCTGGTCGACTACGGCTTCGGTGCAGTCGTCAGTCCGCGTTTCGGCGACATCTTCCGCAGCAACTCCACCCGTTCCGGGCTCGTGCCGGCCGAGGTGTCAGACGAGGACGGCCGCGCGATCCTGGAAGCGGTCAGCGCGGACCCGTCGCTCGAGATCGTCGTGGATGTCGAGCGCAGGCTGGTCGAGGCGCCTGCCGTGGGGATCTCGGTGCGGTTCCGGCTGGACGACGACGCCCGTGACCGGCTGTTAAGAGGCCTCGACGACATTGACGTGACGGCCGAGCACGCGTCGGACATCGACGCCTACGAGGTGCAGCGGCCCAGGTGGCTGCCGAGCGTGACGCCCTGAGGCGTCACCGGCGAGCGTCGGCTTAGGGCGTCACCCCGCTTTCGCGAACGGTAGCCGGGCCATCGCCGGCGATCCTGGCCTTGGCGCGGATCACGCGGTTGGTGGCCGTGACATACGCGCGAGCGGCCGCCTCTACCACGTCGGTCGAGAGCCCACGACCCGATGCGCGCACGCCGTCGGAGTCGAGCTGGATGACGACGTCCCCGAGCGCGTCGATGCCGCCGGTGACCGATGAGACGTTGAAATCCGTGAGCTTGGCGTCGATGCCCGTCGCCTGCTTGATCGCCTTGCAGGTCGCGTCGATCATCCCGTCGCCTTCGGCGGTCGCCTCGAACTTGTGACCATCGCGGCTCACCACGACCCTGGCGCGCGGCATCCCGATGGTGCCGCCCTGGACGTCGAGCACGTCGAGGGCGAAGCCCTCCTCGAGCGCGGTTCCCAGCTCCTCGGCGACGATCGCCTCGAGGTCGGCATCGGTCAGCTGCACCTTGCGGTCGGCCAGCTCCTTGAAACGGGCGAACGAAGCGTTCAAGGCGTCGCCCTGGACCACGATGCCGAGCTTCGCAAGTGTGTCCGCGAACGCGTGGCGCCCCGTGTGCTTGCCGAGGATGATCTGGCCGCCCTCCTGGCCCACCGAGGCCGCATCGATGATCTCGTAGGTCGAGCGCTCCTTGAGCACACCGTGCTGGTGAATGCCCGACTCGTGGGCAAAGGCGTTCTTGCCCACGACCGCCTTGTTCCACTGGACCTGGTAGCCCGTCAGGCGTGCCACCATCCTGCTCGTCCGGGCCAGCTCCTTGGTTCTCACGTTCGTCTCCAACCCAGGAAACTGATCCGGGCGGACCTTGAGCGCCATGACCACCTCCTCGAGCGCGGCGTTGCCGGCGCGCTCGCCGAGACCGTTCACGCAGACCTCGACCTGGCGGGCGCCTGCGCGCACCCCCGACAGGCTGTTGGCCACAGCGAGGCCGAGGTCGTTGTGGCAGTGGGTCGAGATCACGTAGTCGCCGGCAACCTGGCCGCGGACGTGCGCGACGAGATCGCCGTAGTCCCAGGGGATCCCGTAGCCGACGGTGTCGGGAATGTTCAAAGTGGTGGCACCGGACTCGACTGCTGCAGCCAGCACCTCCAGCATGAACTCGAGCGGCGTGCGGGTCGCGTCCTGGGGTGAGAACTCGATATCGGTGGTGTGCTCACGAGCCCTCGCGACCCCCATACGCACCGCCTCGAGCACCTGATCCTCGCTCATCTTCAACATGTGCTCCATGTGGCTCGGGCTCGTCGAGATGAAGACGTGGATGCGGCTGCGCTCCGCGTCACGCAGCGCCTCGTAGCAGCGGTCCACGTCGGCCAGCTGGGTTCGCGAAAGCCCGGCGATAACCGGACCTTGGACAGTGCGGGCAATTAACTGGACGGCTTCGAACTCTCCCTGGCTCGAGACAGGGAAGCCGGCCTCGATGTAGTCGACGCCGAGGCGCGCTAGTTGCTCGGCGATCTCGAGCTTCTCGCCGGGGTCGAGGGAGATCCCCGGCGACTGCTCGCCGTCCCGCAGTGTCGTGTCGAAGATGACCACTTTGTCGCTCATCGCTCGCTCGCTCCATTGTCGAGGCGCAACCGAGCCCTTCTTCCTGCCAGTCTTCGCGTAGTTGCCCGAAAACCGCACCCGGCCAACAAAAAACCTCCTGGCCGAAGGCGCAGGAGGCGTTGGCGAGCGCGAAAGGGCGCTCGCCGTCAGGTAAGGAGGAGGACCCGGATGAACCGCTCGTTCGTCATGTCACCAGTGATTGTGGTGGACAGGTCGTGATCCGTCAAGCGTGTAGTGCCCGCTGGCCTCTGCTCCTACTCGGAGCCTGCGGCCCGGTCACCGCCTTCGGCGACGCCGCGGTAGCTGCTGCGATGGTGGAGAAGAGGGGTATGGCCTGTCTCGACGCCCATCTCGCGCACCCTGCCGAGCACGAGCAAGTGGTCACCGGTCTCGACAACCCGTTCGATGTCGCAGTCGACGAAGGCCACAGCACCCACCAGCACCGGGTTCCCCGATGGTGCCGGATGCCACTCGACGCCGTCGAACTTGTCGGCCTCGCTCACAGCGAAGCGCGACGAGATCTCGGCCTGGTCGTGGCCGAGCACGCTGACGCAGAACGACCCCGAGGTGTCGATGGGCGGCCAGCTCTTCGACGTCGTAGCGACGAAGAACCCAACGAGCGGGGGGTCGAGCGACACCGGGACGAAGGTCCCCACCGACAACCCCTTCGGGCGGCCGTCGACAACCCCGGCGACGACCGCGACGCTCGTCGGAACATGCGCCATCACCTGGCGGAAGTGTTCCGCGCTGAGGTCGGGCACCGCCGCTAGGCGCCGGCGAGGCTGTGGATCTCGAGAATGCCGGCCGCGGCCCGAACGCGGCCGATCACCTCGGAGGGGACCGGACGATCAGTTGAGAGCACCATCAAGGCCGTGCCGCCGCCGGAAGTCTGGCCGACGGCCATGTTCGTGATGCTGACCCCGACATCACCCAGAGCCGATCCGACGAGTCCGATCATCCCGGGGCGATCGTCATTGCGCACGATCAGCAGGTTCGCGTCGAACGGGAGGTCGACGGCGTGATCGTCGACCATGACGATCCGCTCGGTGCCCGTCCACCCCAAGGTCCCTGAGACTGTATGGCCGCCACCGCGGAGCGTCACCTGGCTCAGGTAGTCGCCGGCGACCGTCGTCGAGGACTCGCGCACCTCCAAGCCACGGTCCTTGGCGAAGTGCGGGACGTTCACGTACGAGACGGGCTCCTCGATCGCGGCCGCGAATATCCCCTTCAACGCGCAAAGCGTGAGAATCCGCGTGTCCTCTCCTGCGAGGTCGCCCTGGTATTCGACCTCCAGGTGGCCTGGCACAGCTTCACACAACGCAGCCAGCAAGCGGCCCAGTCGCTCCGCGACCCCGACGAACAGTCGCACGCTCTCGCTGGCTCCGGGAGCGGCGACATTGACCGCATAGGGCACTAGCTCGCCCCGCAACGCGAGCACGATCTGCTCAGCGATCTGCTCGCCCGCCTTGTCCTGCGCCTCGGCCGTGCTGGCACCGAGGTGCGGCGTGACAACGACCTGGTCGAGCTCGAACAAGGGCGAGGACGTGCACGGCTCGGTGGAGAACACGTCGAGCGCGGCACCGGCGACCTGGCCCGACGCGATGGCATCGGCAAGCGCCTCCTCGTCGAGGATGGCACCGCGGGCGGTGTTGACGATGCGGATGCCGGGCTTCGCCTTGGCGAGCAGCTCCTTGCCGACAAGCCCGATGGTCTCAGCCGACTTCGGCAGGTGGATGCTCACAAAATCGGCACTGGAGAAGAGCTCTTCGAGGCCAAGAAGCTCGACCCCCATCGTGCGCGCCCGATCAGCGGTCACGTACGGGTCATATGCGGTGAGCCGCATCCCGAAGGCGGCGGCGCGCTGGGCCACGAGGGAGCCCACGTGGCCCAGCCCGAGGATCCCGAGCGTCTTGCCGTGCAGCTCGACGCCCTCCCACTTGGATCGCTCCCACCGTCCTTTGACGAGGGCAGCATGCGACTGGGGGATGTTGCGGGCCTGCGCAAGCAACAGCGCGACCGCGTGCTCTGCGGCCGAGAGGATGTTCGACTCCGGGGCGTTGACGACCATGACGCCGCGACGAGTGGCCGCGGGGATGTCAACGTTGTCGAGCCCTACGCCCGCGCGCCCGACCGCAACCAGGTCGCGTCCGGCATCGAGCACCTCGGCTGTGACGCGGGTTGCAGAACGGATGACGAGAGCCGCCGCTCCGGCCACGGCGTCGACGAGCTCGGCCGGCGTGAGCGACAACTGCACGTCGACTTGGTGGCCTTCCGCTGCCATCAGCTCGAGCCCGCGCGGCGAAAGCGTCTCGGTAACAAGGATCCTTGCCATCGTCTAATCACCCACTTCCGAGAAGAGCTCACCCAGACGCTGGATACCCCGTACGAGGTCGGCGTCCGACAGAGCGTATGAAAAACGACCGTAGCCGGGCGCCCCGAAGGCCTCGCCGGGAACGAAGGCGACGCGAGACTCCTCCAGCACGAGCTCGGCGAGCTCGAGCGTGGTCGCAGGTCTTGCGCCCCTGAGCTCGCGCCCGAGGATGCCCTCGAAGGACGGGAACGCATAGAAGGCTCCCTCCGGCTCGATGCACGAGACCCCTTTGATCTCCGACAACATCTGGAAGATGGTCCGGCGACGCCGGTCGAAGGCCGCCCTCATCTCGCCGACCGCGACCAGGTCCCCCGTCAGCGCTGCGACCGCGGCACGCTGTGCGACGTTGTTGACATTGGAGGTCGCGTGCGACTGGAGGTTCGTGGCCGCTTCGACGACATCGGCCGGACCGATCAGCCATCCGACACGCCAGCCGGTCATCGCGTACGTCTTGGCCACGCCATTGGCGACGATGCAGCGGTCAGCGAGCTCTGGAACCACGACGGGCATCGAATGTTGGACATGGCCCTCGTAGACGAGGTGCTCGTAGATCTCGTCGCTGAGCACCCACCAGCCGCGCTCGACCGCGAGGCGACCGATCTCGGCGATCTGGTCCCTGCTGTAGACCGCCCCGGTCGGGTTGGAGGGAGAGACGAACAACAGCACCTTGGTCCGGTCCGTTGCCGCGTCTTCGAGCTGATCGACCGTTACCTTGAAGCCGCTCGCCGAGCCGGTCGGGACCTCGACAGGGACGCCACCGGCAAGACGGATCGCCTCGGGGTAGGTCGTCCAGTAAGGGGCCGGGACAAGCACCTCGTCGCCCGGGTCGAGCAACGCCGCGAACGCGTTGTAAATGGCGTGTTTTCCGCCGTTGGTGACGAGCACCTGTTTGGGGGCGATCTCGAAGCCGGAGTCGCGCGCCGTCTTGGACACGATCGCCTCCTTGAGATCCGGCAGGCCTCCGGTCGGGGTGTAACGGTGGTTGCGAGGGTCGCTGCAGGCGGCGACGGCGGCCTCGACAATGGCAGCCGGAGTCGGGAAGTCCGGCTCTCCGGCCCCGAAGCCGACGACGTCGACGCCCTGGGACTGCAGCTGTTTGGCCTTTGCATCTATGGCCAAAGTGGCGGACGGCGCCACGCCGCCAACGCGACGCGAGATACGGCGGGGTGCCGACGATCGATCAAATGGAGGTGAGGTCGCCATCTGCTTATGCTTGCACAAGTTCCCGCACTGCGATTTCCGAGGTGCCACACCCGGCGCCGTGGAAGTCGGTGCAATGCCCCCGGGTCCACCGACCCACCGACTTTCCCAGGAGGTTCACCTTGGCCGGACTCGTGATTCCCGAGCACTTGCTACCAGCAGACGGCCGTTTCGGGTCCGGACCGTCGAAGGTCCGGACCGAATCGGTGGGAGTGCTCGAGGCTGAAGCACCGACTTACCTCGGGACGAGCCACCGCCAGGCGCGTGTTCGAAACGTGGTTGCGCGGGTCCGTTCCGGCCTGGCAGAGCTCTTCGATTTGCCGGAGGGCTACGAGGTCGTGCTGGGAAACGGCGGTACGACGGCCTTCTGGGACGCCGCCACGTTCTGTCTCGTCGAGGCGAGGAGCCAGCACCTGTCGTTCGGCGAATTCTCCTCCAAGTTCGCTGAGTGCACCCGGGCGGCGCCGTTCCTCGACGACCCCGAGGTCCTCGTCTCCGCGCCCGGCACCTACCCGCGGCCGGTCGCCAACCCGGCCGTGGACGCGTACTGCCTCACCCACAACGAGACCTCGACCGGCGTACAGGCAACTGTGCAGCGACCTCGCGGAGCAGACGGAGCCGTGGCGGACGGCCTCGTCCTCGTCGACGCGACCTCAGCCGCGGGAGGGCTGCGGGTCGAGGCCGGCGAATTCGACGCGTACTACTTCGCGCCGCAGAAGTGCTTCGGGTCCGAAGGCGGGCTCTGGCTCGCGCTGTTGTCCCCGGCGGCGATCGAACGCGTGGAGCGTCTCTCCACAACGGGACGGTTCGTGCCCGCATTCTTGGACTTGAAGATCGCAATCGGGAACTCGCGCCTCCAACAGACCTACAACACACCGGCTCTCGCCACGTTGCTCCTTCTCGCCGAGCAGGTGGACTGGTTCCTCGGCAGCGGTGGCCTCGAGTGGGCCGCGTCGCGCGCGGACCGCTCTGCTGAGATCATCTACGGCTGGGCCGAGCGGTCGAGCTTCGCGCAGCCCTTCGTGGCCGATCGGGCCGAGCGGAGCCATGTCACTGCGACCATCGACTTCGACAAGCCCGTCGACGCGCTCGAGGTGGCCTCGGTCCTGCGTTCCAACGGCGTCGTCGACACCGAGCCCTACCGCAAGTTGGGGAGGAACCAGCTGCGCGTGGCATTGTTTCCTGCGATCGAGCCCGCAGACGTCGAGGCCCTGACGGCTTGCGTCGACTGGGTCGTGGAAAGGCTCGGGCCCGTGGCCTAGGGCGTGGTTCCCGCAGCCGCGTCCGCGGCGGGCGCCTCGGGAGGCCGCGGTGGCTGGCCTGCCCGCCTTTGGGCGGCAAGCGCCCGGTCGTAACGGTGCGCGATCCGGAGCCGCCATGTCAGACGCACAGTGTCGACGAGCATGTCCCAAGCTGCCCTGGGAGACACCGTGGACGAGAAGCGTTCCCGGATCTCGACCGGCAACTCGACGACGCGTGTGTAGCCGAGGCGCCGGGCGACGGCGAGGAGCTCGAGGTCGAAAGTGAAGCCGTCCTCCTCGAGGATCGGGAGCAGCTCGGTGACGATCTCCCTCCGGGCAAGCTTGATCCCGCTCTGGGTGTCGGTGACGTCCAAGCCGAACAACAGCCGAGTGAGGACTTGGTATCCCCAGGAGTAGAAGCGCCGGAGTCGTGGGTAGACGACCACCGACTCGGGATGGCGTTTGCTCCCGATCGCGAAGTCGGGACGCTCTTTTTGGATGCAACTGACGAACTCACCCAACACCGGGGCTGGAATGTCCCCGTCGCCGTCGATAAAGCCGAGGTAGCTACCTCGGCCAAGACCGAGACCCACACGCAGCGCGTGGCCTTTGCCCTGGTTGACCGGCAGGTACACGACCTGAACCTCAGGGCCGAGCTCTGCAAGGCCGGCATCACTGCCGTCGGTCGAGCCGTCAGAGACCGCGATGACCTCGAAGCTGACCCCGCGATCGCGCAGCAACTCGATCACCTGTGCGATGTGACCGGCCAGGTTGGGGCCCGGGTTGTAGTACGGGACGACCACCGTCAGATCGAGCCGGCCTCCCGGTTGCATCGAGCCGCATCCTCCCACTTTCGCCGAAGGTACCGGCCGGCGGCGCCGGTCCGGCGTAGCCCCCCGTACCGCGCCGAGTCCTCGACTAGACGGCGCGGTCAGATCCAGGGTCGGTGCTCAGGCGGCCATGTCGAGCGCGAGCAGGTGTTCGAGGACGGTCACGTGCGATGCCGCGGTACCAAAGGTCTTCGCCCCGCGGCCCATGGCTGTGCCGAAGCCGGTGGTCCCCTTGTTGTCCGCGACGCCGACGAGCTGGCCCCCGTTCAGCGAGTGCGCGTAAGTCCAGCTGAACGCCGTCTTGCCGATGGAGGGCAGCGCCGTGAAGATGAGCTTCGCGCCCTTGCCCGACTCGGCGGCGACTCTCGCCTCGGCCGCTTTCAGCGTGGCCAGCTGGGCGGCCGGGATGCCGGCCTTCCGCGAGATGATGACCTCCCACCCGCTTGCGGAGTTGCCCATGAATATGCACTCGTACGTGGTGTTCTCGATGACGGGCTCCAAGAAGTGTTCCTTTGCCCCGACGATCGAGGAGACGGTCGAGACCGGGAAGTGGGCGCAGAAAGCCGAAATGGCCGTGCGCGGCGTGGAGCTCCGTCCGGTCAGCACGGATGCAGCGCGCTGCGGTCCCGTTCCGTGTTGCTGTGCCTGAGCCGCAGCCGGGAGCACGGCAAGAGACGCCGCGCAGCTGCTCGCCGCGAGCATTGCGCCGGCAAGCCACAGAGCCCGGGCCCTGTGTCGGATCGAGGTGGTCGTGGCGCCGCGCGGCGCGCCGGCCCATGAGGTGCTCATCAGCTCTGCTCCTTGGTCGAGGTTGCCTAAGGTGTGCTCGAAGGCCGGTCGAGACCGTGAATGACGTCCCTGTCCTCCCACGACGTCAGGCCGTATGCTCCGATGATAAGGGCCTATGACAGTTACATCGGCAATGCGGCCTGGGTACTTGACGTTCAAAACGCGAGCGGCAGCTGCACGGCTGTGTCCATGGCCAACCAGAAGAGCGCTTCGCGCACATCATGGGCATGCACCCAGTCCCGGTGGTCCCAGGAGTCGCCGGCGAGGCTGTCGCCCGCGTAGAGGAGCTGGCCGAGCACAACGCCCCTGAACCGGGCCACTGCCAACAGCGCGGCCGCCTCCATCTCGACGGTGATGCACCCCTCGGCTCGCC
>PMZN01000175.1:0-408 GCA_003170375.1 Acidimicrobiaceae bacterium
CGGCAGCTGGTCCAGGAAGCAGAACGCTACGAGCCCTGTTCCGTCGGCGCCGGGCTCGACGGCCACGAGCTCGAGAGCGGCGAAGCACCGCTCGAGTGTGTCCTCGCGATCCCCGTTCTGCAGAAGCTCGGTCACGAAGTCCGCGAGCTCATTGAAGAGCACCTGCGGCGTCAGGTCCTCGTCGTAGATGTCCAGGAGGTCGAGGTAATGGTTCTCGAACTCGGGCACGTTCTCGCGCAGGATCCGTATTGCGCGGTCGTCCACCGGTGGGCGCATGGTCGTTCCTTCTCGTCGTGGGGTTTCACGGCGGCGATGTCACGCCACGAGCAAGCCGCTACCGGCTGAGTCGAGAGTAGCCAGATGAGCATTGAAAAGGCAAGAGATGGGCGGTGATTCGCCGGGCGAGCG
>PMZN01000175.1:428-1129 GCA_003170375.1 Acidimicrobiaceae bacterium
CGTACGGCCTCGCGGCGCTCCTGCAACTCGCGGTATGTGAACTGCTCGGTCTCGGTTGAAAGGCCCATCGACGATCGCAACCCGTCGAGGTCGATCGGGACGGTACGGGGATCGAGCCCGACATCGGACGCGATTCGTTCGCCGTAGCGGTCAAAGAAGTACGTCGCGATTTGGGCGACCTCTCCGAGCAGGTCGATTCCAGGAGCCAGCGTCGCGACCGCTCCGTCGAGAAACAGCATGTCCTTCACGAACAACATGAGCTCTTTCGGCATCCGCGCGCCGTACGCGAGGAGCTGCTTGGTGAGCTCTCGTAGCTGAGCAATGAGCTCGTCGGCCGACAAGGTCGTCACGTCTGGAGTCGGCTTGTCGAGGCCGAGGTCCCTGATGACCTGGTCTACGTCAGCGTCAGCCTTGAGCGCACCGAGCTCCTTCAGGGCCTGCACCTGGATCGGGACGTTGCTCGTCGAACCGCCGATGAGCAGCTGCAAGAACGCGAGACGCTGTCGCTCGCCCAGTCGGCCGGTAATGCCGAAATCGAGCAGGGCGACGCGACCGTCAGAGCGGACGAACAGGTTCCCGCCGTGCAGGTCGCCGTGGAAGACGCCGTAGAGCATCGCCCCTTCCAGGAACGAGATCATCTCCGCCCGCAGCACGGCCGTCGTATCGATCCCGATGGCTCGCATACCCTCGACGTCGTCCCA
>PMZN01000175.1:1138-4418 GCA_003170375.1 Acidimicrobiaceae bacterium
ATCGAGCATGTTGGCGGCCTCGAGCCGGAAGTCGAGCTCCTCGACGATCGTCTCGGCGAAGAGCTCGATCAGAGCCGGCGGGTTGGCGAGCGCGGCAACCGGGATCCGCCCGACGAGGAACGGGGCGAAAAAGCTCATGGCGGCGAGGTCCCTTCGGACGAGCTCGGCGACGTCGGGCCGCTGGACCTTGACGACGACGCGCTCGCCGGTCAGGAGGCGGGCGCCATGGACCTGGGCGATGGAGGCGGCGGCGATCGGGGCCCGGTCGAATTCGGCGAAGGTCCCGTCGAGGGGCCCGGCGAGCTCCGCTTCGACGATACGACGCACGGAGTCGAACGTCTCCGGGGGCACACGATCACGCAGAAGGCGGAACTGCGAGACGATCTCCTCGGGGAAGATCCCATCTCCCGACGAGAGGATCTGCCCGAGCTTGATGTAAGTGGGTCCGAGCGTGCCGAAGGCGATCCGCAGCCGTCGCGACAGGCCGATGCGTGATCGTGGCTGACCCCGACCCCGATCGACGAGGTACCACGCCCCGACGGCCCGCCCGAGCGTCCAGCCGACCTTCACTATGCGGTGTGCCGGGGGGAACCGCCGGCGCCGGACGAGGCGCGGAACCTCTGCCCGTGTCCTTGTCCGAATGACGTCTATGCCATCGCGCCAGGGAAGCTCATCCGGATCGACCAGCCAGGGAGGATCGTCGCTGAAGCCGGCAAATGCGCAGTCGGGCGGCCGCGGGCCATTCAGGCCGGCGGGATCCTCGGGGCCCGTGACTCAACCAGACAGCGGAGCGAGCACGATGCACCCATTGTGCCCGCCGAAACCGAAGCTGTTCGACAAGACGGGCCCCGGTTCCCACTCCCGGGGGGCCTCCCGGACGATGTCGAGGTGAATCTCCGGGTCCTGCTGCTCGAGGCCCACCGTGGGCGGGATCAGCCGCCGGTCGATCGACAGCGCGCAGGCGACGCCTTCGAGCGCTCCCGCCGCGCCGAGTGAATGACCGGTCACACCCTTGATGGAGGTGACCAGCGGTCCCGGTCGACCGAAGATCTTGTCAATGGCGTCGGCTTCGGCCATGTCGTTCAGGGGAGTCGAGGTGCCGTGAGCGTTGACGTGGGCGATATCGCCCGCCGTGAGCCCGGCGTCCTCGAGTGCCAGCTCCATGCAGCCGATCGCGCCGGCACCGCCCGGAGCCGGCGCGGTGATGTGGTGAGCGTCCGCGGTCGACGCGCCGCCGAGCAGCTCCGCGTAGATGTGCGCCCCCCGAGCCCTCGCGCGCTCGAGCTCCTCGAGCACGAGAACGGCCCCACCCTCGGCGATGACGAAGCCGTCCCGGCGCACGTCGAACGGCCGCGACTGCCCACTGGTCGACAGTGCCGTCATGTTGCCGAAGGCGGCGAGCGCGACGGGGGTCATTGCGGCCTCGGCACCGCCGGCGAGCACCGCGTCACAGCGTCCGGTGGCGATCAGGCGGTGGCCGGCGAGTATCGAGTGCGTGCCCGACGCGCACGCGGTGGTGATTGTCTCGCACGGCCCTCGCCAACCGAGGCGCATCGAAACCGTCGCGCCGCCGGCATTCGCCATCATCATCGGCACGAGAAACGGGGATACTCGCCGCGGGCCCTTTTCGAGCAGTACGCCGATCTGGGCCTCCATGGTGCTGAGACCCCCGACGCCGGTGCCGATCTGAATACCGGCGAGCGCTGGATCGACGTCGAGCTGGCCGGCATCCTCGAGCGCCATCTCGGCGGCAGCAACGGCAAACTGGGCGAAGAGGTCTACACGTCGCGCTTCTTTGGCATCGAACCAGAGCGAGGGGTCGAAGTCCCGGACCCGGTGCTCACCCGCGGGAGCCGGACCGTTGAGACCCGCAAAGAAGGCATCCTTGCCGATCCCGCAACACGACACCACGCCGAGTCCCGTGACCGCGACCCTGCGGCGGTACCCTCGGTCGGGCCCGAGCTCGGCGTTGGCCATCAAAGCTTCGAAGTGACGAGCTCGTAGGCTTGAGCGATGGTCTCCACGCCTTCCAGCTCGCTCTCGTCGACGGTGATGCTGAAAACCTCCTCGAGCTCCATCACGAGCTCGACCAAGTCGAGGCTGTCGGCGTCGAGGTCGGCCGCGAAGTTCGCTTCGAGAGTCACTTTCTCGCTCGGCACGTTCAGAATCTCGACCGCACAGGCCTTGAACTTCTGGAACGTCGCTTCGTTGTCCATGCGTGGGCTGCTTTCTCTCGTCGGTTGGTTGGTTGCGATGAGTCAGTGGCCCATACCGAGACCACCGTCCACGGCCAGCACGGCGCCGGTCACGTAACTGGCGCCGTCTGAGGCTAGGAACTCGACGGCCGAGGCGATCTCGTCGGGGGCAGCTTGCCGCCCGAGCGGCACCATAGATGTCAGCGCCGCCACGCGATCTTTTCCTAGCACAGCGATCATATCCGTGGCCACGAACCCAGGGGCCACCACGTTGACTGTGATGTTGCGGGACGCCACCTCTCTTGCCAGTGAACGGGCAAAACCAACCAGTGCGGCCTTGGAAGCACCGTAGTTGGCCTGGCCCGCGGAACCCATGAACGCGACGACCGACGAGATCAGGACGATGCGGCCCTGCCTCGCCCGGACCATGGGCCCGAGCGCCCGTTTTGCGGTCCTGTAGACAGCGGTCAGGTTCGTCTGGATGACGTTGTCCCACCGCTCCTCGGACATGCGCAGGAGAAGGGTGTCGTCGGTGATCCCGGCCGCGCAGACAAGGACCTGAACGGGCCCGAGCGCCTGTTCGATCTCGGTGAAGGCCCGTTCTACCTCCACCGGCGAGGTGACGTCGCAGCCGACTGACAGGAGTCGATGCGTCGCGGCCGGCCCCTCGAGCGCCTCCGGGGGCTTGGTCCGCCATGTGACGGCGACGCGGTCGCCGCCGGCTTGGAACCGCCGCGCACAGGCCAGCCCGATACCGCGCGAACCGCCGGTCACGAGGATCACCCGCCCTGGGCTGCTGCCTGCGCCGCTGCCGGCCTCGTCATCGGCAGTCGTAGGGTCGTCCTGCTCGTTGGTCACCCGCGCGCTCCGGGCCCGCCGGCACTCGTTGGAGCCGCCGGGGCCCCACCCCATCGCACGACGGCGCTCGCCCAGGTCATCCCGGCTCCGAAGCCGGAGAACAGGACGAGGTCCCCATCCTTGAGACGCCCGGCGTCGGCGGCCTCCGAAAGCGCGATCCCACAGGACGCAGCCGAGGTGTTGCCTGTGTGGTCGAGGCAGATCGCATAACGCGCTGGATCGATGCC
>PMZN01000069.1 GCA_003170375.1 Acidimicrobiaceae bacterium
GTCAGGGAATTCGCACGTCGTGGTGTTCCTGGGCAAATCGCCTCTCCTCATCGGTCAAGTCTGTGACCCGTACGGGAGTGACAAGGGTCCAGTGCTTGCCCACCGGGCAGTGCTGCAGCCTTGCGAAGCCGAGGTCGACGGCCTTGAGCTTCACCCCAGGAATCCAGATCGTTGTGAAAAGGTGGCCCTTTCGGCACCGTACGACAACATTGCCGCCCAGCTTGTAGCCGAGACGCCGCGCGACGAGCGTTGCCAGAACTATGACGCCGATCACAATCATTGGCTGTGGGACTCGGCGTCTTTGCAGCCGGTGTTCGCCGCCGTCGATCACAGTTCGGGGCGCAATGAAGGAACTCATCGCGGACCGCCCTCAGTTCTCTGGATCATTCTCATATTCAAGAACGTTAGCAGTCCTGATAGTGGGAAGCTACGGTAGAGGCGGTGACTAGTGCCGACCTGCTCCTGCACCCGGTCCGGTTACGAATCCTGCGGGCCTTCCTCGGGGACCGCGCGCTCACCACGTCAGAACTTCAGACCGAGCTGTCCGACGTGCCTGTGGCCAGCCTGTACCGGCACGTCGCCCGTCTCGTTGACGGCGGGGTGCTCACTGTCGTCGCCGAGCGCCGGGTGCGCGGTGCGCTGGAGCGCACCTACGTGCTCCGGCCCGCTGCGGCGAGTGTCAGCTTGGACGAGGTCGCCAAGATGACTCCCGATGAGCACCGGCAGATGTTCCTGGCCTTCGTGGCCGGTCTCATCGGTGATTTCGATCGTTATCTGGCACGAGGAGACATCGACCTACTCCGCGATGGAGTCAGCTACGGAATGTCAGGGATGTGGCTCGACGACGCGGAGTTGGGAGAGCTTTCCCGCGAGCTCATCACCGCCCTTCAGCCTCGCCTTGCCAACGCCCCGAAGCCGGGTCGCAGACGATGGATCTTAGGGACCGTTGTGCTGCCGGGGACCGATTCAGGCGTCTCCTAAGACCGCCGCGCAAACGAACGATTACCGTCGCGTTACCGCCTCGGGGTGGACTGCGGTTTCCACCAACGCTCCGGAGGCATCTCATGTCCATATCTCGACGCGCCACGCTTCCAAGGCCCGTCTGCGCCGGACGTAGTCGCGCACCACGGTTCGCTCACCTGCGTGGTCCTGACTTCACCGTCGGGAGCTGACTCAGGCCACCTTGGGGAGACGAGCAACGGTGCCCGATGAGTCACGCAACCACGGCGAGGCTGCTGAGCAGGTCCCGCGCGAGCCGGACTGCGTCGTCGAGGTCCAGGGGGCTGGCTTCGCCGACGTTGGCGCGCACCGGGTCGAGCGCGCCGGAGAGCGACGGCGAGGGAAGGCGGTCTCCCCGCTCCCGGAGCTGCGCCGCGGTCGCGAGCAAACTGGCCAGGTCAGTGTCGCTCGCCGTGCCTGCGACGGAGGCGACGAGGCTGGCGGTCTCCAGGCAGATCGCGAGGGGGAAGACGATGGCCTTTGCCTCGGCGGCGTCGAAAGCGGAGAGCGCCCGGCCGGCCGCGCCGGCGAGGTCGCCCTGGACAAGCAGCGCCCGCGCAAGCACTGCCCGGATCAGCGGCACTTCCCGTTCGACGCCTAGTTCGCTCGCCTCGAGGTCGGCCTGCGTGCCGAAATCGATGGCGGCGTCGAGGTCACCGTCGGTCAGCGCCAGGCCGGCCGCGGTGGAGAGCAGCACGACCCGTGCGATTCGCCGCACCTCGGTGTGCATCGGCCTGGCTTCGTCGATGTAGGAGCGGCACTGCTCGTAGGAACCGACCTGCCAACAAACCATCGCCGCCGTCGGCATCGCGAGCGCAAGCTGCTCGGCCGACCCACCCCGGCGGCAAAGTTCGATCGCATCGTGCGCGTACCCGGCCGCGGCCGGATCGCCTCGTTCGGCCAGGACGCTGCCCATCCCCATCGCCGCTGATACCTGCAGGTCGATGCCGAACGGAGCTGCGGCTGCGATTGCGCGGCGGACGTACTCGACCGCCTCCGCTCCGCGGTCGAGGTCATCGAGGAGCCCGGCGAGATAGATCAGAGCGCGTGCCGCGTAGGAGTCCTCGACCCCGACGAACGTATCCACCGCTGTGCGCAGCTGCTGCACGGCATTCATCGTGTCGCCCGACCAGTAGCTCAGGTAACCCAGTGCATAGTTGGCATAGGGCGTCCACTTGTGAGCAGGCTCAGCAGCGAGCAGGCGCCCCAGCCAGAAGCGGCCTTCCGCGACGTTCGTCGCCGCGAAGTAGCGGTGCAACCGGAACGCGAGTTCCAGACACCGGCCAGCATCGGCGCGACCGTCGAGGGCGGCCCCGAACAGCGACCGTACCGAGCCGAGCATGTCCGAGATTTGGTCCTGAAACGGCGCGGGCGCGGCGCGGGCGTCTTCGGGCAACATTGCATGCACCGCGTCGGCGAGGCGGTCGAAGGCCGCCCGCTCCTCGCCGCCGTCGACCAGCAGCTCCCGCGCATAGCGGTGCAAGTCGTCGTCTTGTTGGTAGCGCCACCGCGGTCCGGAGCGGTCGACGGAGAGCAGCCCGCGGGCAGTCAGCTCACGCAGGATGCGGACAACTCGAACCTCGGCGATCGGCCCGCCTGCGACGACCTGCCGCACGAGCGGCAGTCCGACAGGGCCGTCGAGGACGGCGAGCCGCCGGAACACAGCCGCCTCGTCGAAGTCCAGGAGGACGTAGCTGCTGCGTGCCACCGCGCGCAGCTGGTCGTCGCCTTCGACGACGACCTCGTCGAGGTGATCAAGGAGGTCGCCGACCGGCATCGCGGCCAGCTGCGCGGCGACGAGCTCCAGCGCGAGCGGCAGCCCGCCACATCGGCGCACCAGCGTGGCGACGTGCGGGGCGAGGCGGTCGTCGAGGCTCAGTCCGCCACCTCCCTCGCGAACGCGGTCCATCAGCAGCCGGACCTGCGCGTTGGCCAGCAGCGTGTCGACTTCGTCTGCTGCCGGCGTTGGAAGCGGCTCGACGGTAACGATCCGTTCGCCGTCGATCGCCAGAGGCACCCTGCTTGTCACGACCAGGGTGAGGTGCGGGCAGGCGGCAAGCAGCTCGGCCGCCAGCGAGGCGACGCCGTCGATGACCACCTCGCAGCCGTCTAGGACGAGTAGTACCCGGCCGAGCGGAGCGAGGTGCTCGGCGAGCGCTGCGCCGGCGTTGTCGGTGCCGATCGCCACGCCGACCTCGAGCGCGACGGTAGCTGCGACCAAGGTGTCCTGCGGCACCGGGGCGACCGAGACCCAGAGCCGGCGACCGTCGAAGTCGCCGAGCGCCGCCGCCCGCACGGCCAGCCTCGATTTGCCGACGCCCCCGCGTCCGGCCACAGTGACCAACCCAGGGCTGGCCAGTACCTCCGCGAGGCGAGCCAGCTCTTCCTCGCGCCCCACGAACGTGGAAGTGATCGACGGCAGCCGCGCAGCGGACCTGCTGGCCTGCTCGCCCAGCGCTGCCACGTAGACCTCGACGGTCTGAGCGCTCGGGTCGATGCCGAGCTGGTCGCCGAGGACCACCCGGCATCGCTCGAAGGCCCGCACAGCGCCGGCCCGATCGCCAGAGCGGTCTAGTGCCCCGATCAGGGCCCGGTGCGCCCGCTCGTCCAACGGGTCGGACGAGATGGCACGCCGCGCCGCGGCGATCGCTCGGTCGTGCTCGCCCAACGCGCCGGCGGCCGCGACGACGAGTTCCAGGCCTCGCAGCGCGAGAGCGTCGACAGCCCGCCGGTGCGGGTAGATCCAGTCGGCCTCTTCGCCAGGCAGCAACTGACTGCCTGCCATTCGAGAAACCGGCTCGGCCAAGGCGATCACCGCCTGGTGCCGCCCCTGAGCGATCAGGTCGCTGGCTCGGCGCAGCGCCTCGGCTGCGATGTCGACGTCGATCTCGACGCCGGAAGCGAGACGATAGCCGGCCGGCGCGGTGGCGATGAGCTGCTGCTCCCCGCCGCCGAGCGGCGCGCAGGCTGTGCGCAGCCCACGGACAACACCGCGCAGCGCGACCTGCCAGGTAGCCGGGAGATCGTCGCCCCAGATAATCGACGCGAGCCGATCGGCCGACAACTGCTGACCGGCCAGCGCCAGAGCAACGAGGGCGACGCGGGCGCGCCGCCCTCCGAGCGCCTGCCCCGCCACGGCTAGATCACCGTTCACCACCCCGACCACGTCGAGGACGTCGACCCGAATGTGCCCAGACATTGGATGTGACGATCCCCCTCTGCGCCGACCCACCAGCGGGCATGACCCTATCGGCGTTACCGAGCCGTTACGCCGCTCGGCTGAGCTGATCACGTCGCCGAACGGGCGACGCCGCGATTCCCACCCTTCTAGCCACACGGAGGCAGATCATGCCTGTTGGAACTTGGTACTCCCGTCGATTGGCCGCCACGCTCGGCGTACTGATGGCTGCCGCGTACGTGGCTTCGGGTGCCACGACTGCAGATGCCTCACCCACGACAAGTCCTGGACCGACGACAAGTCCGGTCACACTGACCACGGGCTACACCCTGTCAGGGTACGACGTCGCTACCAGCAGTTCCGGGATGGCGTACATCGGGTGGATCGCGAACACTTCAAAGTCCCTAGCCACCAGAGCGGTTCACTTGTGCGAGGTCAAGCCGGGCACGACCTCATGCTCGGGCGGGGTGCAGGTGGTCGACGCGCTCGGCGACTCCTCCGCCGAGGGATTGCGCGTGCTGGTGCACTCGTCGGGCAGGGTCGCTCTCGTGTGGTTCTACGAAGACGGGTCGGGGGGTCACATCGGTTCCGCCTCCACGACTTCGACCGGCAAGCTTCAGCCGGCGATCGACGTCGGCAGCGCGCCCAAGGACGGCCAGTTGCTGGACGCTGAGATCGCCCCCGACGGCAGCGTGTGGACCGTGGCGGGGCCATCCGACGGCAACGGCATCCAGGTCAGCACCGGTGGGGGCACGGCGATGAACGTGAGCACGTCTTACCCCGTCGGCTTCGCGGAGCTCGCGTTTAACGGCACAATGCCGGTCATCGCGACGCAAGACGCGGGATACATCACCAAGCCGGCCGGCTACACCTACGAGTCCCATGGGTCGTGGTCAGCGGTCCACAACGTGGCGCATACGTGGACCGGAGGAGCACGCGTGGGTCTCGCGGAGACACGATCAGGTCTACGACTCATCGCCTCCGTCGATAACGCGAGCTACCAGCCCGTGGTTGCGGCATGGACGGGAGCCGGATTCTCAAAGCCGACGGAGACGGGCGATCACAATCCCTGTAGTCCCCGGAGCCACGACACGATCGCTGACGCCAGCGGTCGATTGGCGGATATTTCCTATGAATGCAACGACATCGCGGTCACCAACCTGCCCGACACACGGCAAGCAGCAATCGTTCGATTCTCTGCGGGCGGCGTGATCAACGCGACGGACCCGCGCTTGGCGACCACGCCTAGGGGCCACGCCTTTGCGGTCTGGTCGGTCGCGGCCGGAAACTCAGACCGGCTCTTGTGGGTGCCGGTCCTGCTGGCCGACCTGAGCACGACGAGGACCAAGAACTCGTCCGCGGGCTCCGTCAGCGTCACTGGCCCGGTGTCGTGTCTGCCCGCCGACGACATCGGGGTCGGTGTCAACGCCAGGGCCGCCGCAAACTGGCATGTCCTCCGGGAATCGCTCACACTAAATGGCAAGACGGTGCGCTCGGTAGTGAACGGCGCCTCGCTGACCGCAGGCAAGACGTATCCCTTGAGCGGTCACGTGACCTTCACGAAGGGCAACGCACGCCAGTCCGTGACCGCCACGCTTACGTTCCGCGCATGCCCGGCGCCCTGACGACGCGGATCACCACGGGCGGGTCGAAGACGGACAAATCGGCCATGTCCTGATGCTCGGTGGTGATGGTTCGGCATCGCTTCCGGGCCAGCTCCTTCATCGTGACTTCGACCCCGGTGGACAGCGAAGCCCTGCCGCCTAGCGCCGCTTCGGAACCGAACAGCCCGAGTAGGTGCGCCGCAACGCACCCGAGTAGGGCGAAGTCGCGTTGTGGTGCTCGTAGGGTGTCAACCGTTGTCTGTCTCGAGTGACGTGGATCGGACGTCTCGCTGTTCATTCTCCACGTCGAGCATGAGAGCCCGCGGTGCCTCTTCCAGCATCATGAGGGATTCGTCCGCGCCAGGCAGGGCTCGAATCAGCTCGTCCAGTTTGCGTTGGGTGGCCGCCTGCTCTCTTCCCTGGGTGTGCTGGATCGCGAAGACCATCACGAGCGTGACGGCTGACACGAACACTTCGAACCCGGCCACCCAGCTGTTCGGGAAACCGAGCGTCGCGCCAACGACCACCAGACAGATCACGGTTGCAATGACGGTGAGCGCTACTGCAGGCAGGGAGCTGTAATGCTCGATCCGGTACAGGACCTTGCTCGTTGCGGGAAGTTGCGCCGTTCTGTGGACGATCCGGCGCTGCCGAGGTCTCGTTCCGTCTCCTGAGGCGCGTCGCTTCACCTTCGAAGGTTACCGACTCCCTCGTGACCTGGGCTTCTGACCCCTCGCCGGTCTGGCAGATCGGTCTAGGGCAAGCTTGCAAGTGCCAGCGGACGGGCCAGGCCCGCTGCAGGGAGTGACCTATGGGTTAACAAGCGGTGATAGGCCGGGTCACATTGCCAGATGAGGCTTGGATCGGTGCCGCGCTGCAAAGATGGGCTCACGCGGCCTCTGCGTGGATCCGCCCGGGATGATGGCCGGCATTCATGAGCAGCGTTGCCGCGATGCCTCGATCCCTC
>PMZN01000045.1:0-182 GCA_003170375.1 Acidimicrobiaceae bacterium
GTCGGCGAGGAAGCTCGCCACCAGCAGGGTGACTGTGAGGATGAGGAAGATCCCCTGCATGAGGGGGTAGTCCTCGTTCTCCACCGCTTGGAGCAGCATGTACCCGATCCCTGGGTAGGAAAAGACAATCTCAATGAAGACTTGGCCGCCCACGACTATGCCGAGGGCCAAGGCGAGCTGGG
>PMZN01000045.1:243-4224 GCA_003170375.1 Acidimicrobiaceae bacterium
CCCGGACCACGAGGCGATCCCCGCGCCGGGGTTCAGGCCACCGCCGATCGGGAACCAGCCGAACTTGAAGGCGATGAAGTAGAGCAGGATGAGGGCGATCCAATAAGACGGCAAGGCGCCGAGCATCAGGCCGAAGGGGACGATACCGGAGTCGACGAGCGACGCTCGGCGCCAGCCCGCCGTCCCCCGCCGCCAGGCCGCCACCATCCCGAGCGTCGTCCCGAGGAGGAAAGCGAGGATGGTGGCGAAGCCGACCAGCCCGAGAGTCCAGGGGAGGGCCTCACCAATCAGCGTGCTCACGTGCGACGGAAAGTACGAGAAGGAGATGCCGAGGTTGCCGGTGAGGGTGTGCCCGAGGTAGTCGAAGTACTGGCCGAGCTCGCCAGTCTTGGTGTTCAGGCCGAAGTCGAGCTCCATGGCGCTGATCGCCGTCGGGCTCACCTTGCCCTGGTAACGGGCGAACATCGTTTCCACCGGGTTGCCGGGCATGAGCCGGGGCAGGGCGAAGTTCACCGTCAACGCCACCCAGCAGGTCACCAACAGGGCCCCAAAGCGTCGGACCACGTATCGCACAGGCTTTACCTCTCCTATTGCCGCCCCGAGAGCCAGGGAGCGACTCACCGTGGCGGCGAGCCGCTCCCTATCGGCCTTCTTGCCTGCGTCCCGATGCGAACGTCGGGAGCGTGTCTGTCTTACCCTCTTACTTCTGGTACACGTTCACGTACGTCAGCATCGAACCTTCCTGGTCCGACGCGCTCCCGTCGTTGTAGGGGTTAGAAGCGCTCGGGAACCCGGTGAAAGTGCGGGTCTGGTAGACGAGCCAGTTCCCCCGGCCGGTGAGCGGCACCACCGGCACGTTGGTCAGCACCTGCTTTTCGATCGCCACCATGTCAGCCTTCTGCACCGACGCGCTGCTGCTCGAGGCGTAGCTCTTCAGCGCGTTCGTGATAATCGGAGAAGTGAATCGCTCCCAGTTGNNGCCGAGTTCCCGTTGCCCCAACAAATGGTGAAGGTGAACTTGCCTAGGTAGAGGTCGTTGATCATCGTCGAGTACGGCTCCTGCAGCACTGTCGAGCTGATGCCGATCGACTTCAGCTCGGCGGAGACGTTGTCAGCCTGCGAGATGTAGTCCGTCCAACCCGGTCCTCCGATAAGGACGGTGTAGGTCGGGTAGACGACTCCCGCCGGCGATTCGAGCTGACCGCTCGACGACCACTTGTACCCTGCAGCCTTCAGAATTGCCTTCGCCTTGGTTACGCTGTAGGTCCATTCCAGACTCGAAAGCGAGCTTGGGAACCACTGCTTCACCTGAGCCGGAACGAGCGCCGCCTCCAATCCACCAGTCGCTCCCGGAAGCGCCCCGAAATACGCACGCTGAGCGAGGAACGGGGTGTTCATGGTGTAGGCGACCGCCTTGCGGAAGTTCACGTCGCTGAACGGCCCCTTCGCCATGGTGTTCATGTAGAGGTAGTTCATGTTGGAGATCGGCCAGAAGATGGCGTTCGCCTTGTTCTTGCTGAGGAAGGTCGCGCTGGGGTCGCTGATGGCATCGTACGACATGTCGATGCTGCCATTTTCCAGCCCGAGCTCAGCGGTCGTGTTCGAATCGGTCGAGCTGAACACCACCGAGTTGATGTACGGACGACCAGCCTCCCAGTAGCTCGGGTTCTTGGTGTAGACGACCGAACTCGTCGAGAAGGACGTGAGCGTGAACGGACCTGTGCCGACCGGGCTGGTGTTCGTGAAGGTCGCAGGGCTCTTGATGGCCGCCCAGATGTGCTGGGGCAGGATGACCGTCGTGCTCCCGTCCGTGCCGAACAAGATGGCGACGGCTTCCGGCGTGTCCGGCTTGGAGAACGTGAACACCACGGTGTTCGCCCCCGCCGCCACTACCGACTTGAGAGAGCTCTTCCAGACGGCGTTGAGGTCGAGGGACGGGTTAGCCTTCAAGTAATTGAACGTGAACACCACGTCCGAGGCCGTGAACGGCGTTCCGTCACTCCACTTCACCCCTGAACGGGTTGTGACGACCAACTTCAAGCCGTTATCCGCCCATTTGTAGTTCGTCCCGAGCAGCGGGGTCTCCGCGCCGGTCACCGAATTGATATAAAAGAGCGACTGGTAGATGCAGCTTTTCGTGCCGGCTGCATTCGCGCCTGAGGGCGCGTAGGGGTTGAAGTTGTGAGGAAGCAGTCCCCACGGTTGCGCGGCGTAGAACGTCCCGCCTGGGGTGATCGCTCCAGGGCTGGCCACTGCGGAAGGCAGCGTAACCAGCATCAACGAAAGCCCGGCGGCGGCCATGACCGCTCCGAGCCACTTTTCTCTTCTGTGCAGTTTCATCTTGTTGCTGTCCCTTCCCTTTCAGCTTTCGTGCGTGAACCCGCTTTCCTGTCGCAACCGACGTCTGCGACGGCATCGAAACCCAACCTTCTCTCGAACCGTAGCTTGTACCGCGAGAAAAGTCTAGGGACGGATTCATTGCCCGCCGCATTTCCTGGTACCGCTACCCGCTACTACACCTGCTCTTCCCGTCGGCGCTACGGGACCGCCGCCTGCTCGGCCGAACGGCTCCCCGCCGACCAGCGGGAGAGCGAAGTGCGCGGCGCGCTCCTTCGGACCATCCGCCGCCACGACCAGGCTGCCCTTGCCGCCGGTCTCGCCCGATCCGGTGCGCAGCGCCGCCAGCACCAAGACGAGCTCGGCGTGGTCGACGCCGAACTGACCAAGTCCGAAGAAGCCATCGACCGGTACTTTCTCGCCTTCGAGGCCGGCACCCTCTCCGAGACCACCTGCGGGCCGCCGTGAGCCCGTGCTTCCGGGTACCGCTCGACGGCACAGGCCTGACTGGTTTGAGCTCCTCCGACAACGGAAAGTTCGACCACCGTCAGTACCGGCGCCCCCGGCAGGACTCGAACCTGCGACACGCGGTTTAGGAAACCGCTGCTCTGTCCCCTGAGCTACGGGGGCTAGCTGCTTCGCCCTGAAGTAGTCTCCCACCAAGGCGAGGGTGCTACGAAGTCTGTCGGGCGCTCGATCCCGGGCGTCCGCGGCAGATTGTTTTAGTGCGAAGCAGCACCAGGGCAGCTACGGTTAGCCAGTGGGTTGGTCCTCGACGATCGCCTCGAGCGCGCGTCGCACATGTCACGATCCCGAGTGGTCCCGACGCGAGCCGGGAGCCTGAGGGGTGCCAGCCCAGAGTGCAGGATTGCTGCCTTATCGCTTCGGTGGCGGTCGGACGCTCGAGGTGCTCGTCGTGCATCCCGGCGGCCCTTTCTGGGCCAACAAGGACGACGGTGCCTGGTCGGTCGCGAAGGGCGAGTATGAGCCGGGTCAGGATCCGGAAGAGGCTGCGAACCGGGAATTCGAAGAGGAGCTGGGCCAGGCAGCTCCGGTAGGAGACAGGATCGACCTTGGCGAGCTCCGCCAGCCAAGCGGCAAGCTGGTCCGCGTATGGGCGGTCGAGGGCGACCTCGACGTCGAGAACGTCACCAGCAACGAGTTCGAGATGGAGTGGCCGCCGCACTCGGGCAAGACGGCGTCGTGGCCGGAGGTTGATCGCGCGGCGTGGATGTCGGCGGCATCAGTCAAGCGCAAGCTCTCGAAGGGTCAGGTCGGCTTCGTGGACCGGCTCGTCGTGCGGTTGCAGGAGACCTCGGAGTCGGGTTTCTCGCTGGGCAGTTGACTGCTCGTGAGTCACTCGACCCGTGAGCGCCATGCCGGCCGCATGTCACTGGAGAGCGCAAGCGCCTGTTCGAGAGCGAAGGCGGCCCGGATGAGCAGTGGCTCACTCCAAGCGGTGCCGACGAGGCAGAGCGCGACCGGGAGCCCGCCGGCCTTGCCGACCGGCAGGCTGATCGCAGGATAGCCCGCCACCGCTGCGGCCTGGTAGCCCGCACGGGTGTGTGAGTCGCCATTGACGTGGTCGATGTACCAGGCCGGTCCCATGGTTGGAAAGGCGAGCACGTCTGCGTTCGCGCTCTT
>PMZN01000045.1:4328-15902 GCA_003170375.1 Acidimicrobiaceae bacterium
CTTGTCGCAAGGTAGGTCTCGACGCCGGCCTTGTATTCGTGGAGCATCACCGTCATCTCGTCGTTGCTCTGCGAGATGGCCTCGGCCGTGGCGACCTCGGCAGGATCGACTATCACCGCTCCAGCGTCTCGGGCGACCTGCAGAGCAGCCTCTACGAGGGCGTCGGCCTTCGCGCTGTAGCCGAAGTAGTGCTGGCGAGGGACGCCGACCCGTACGCCCGAGAGCCCTTCGGAATCGCAAAAAGCCGTGTAATCGTTGGGCAGATCGGTGGGGCGAGTCACCGNNACCGTGACCGGATCGAGCGGGTCCGCACCTGCCCCGCCGCCTGCGAGAACGCCGAGAAGTGCCGCGGCATCCGCGACGCTCCTCGCCATCGACCCTACGGTGTCCTGGCTCGACGAGACCGGGACGACTCCGGTCCGGCTCGTAAGGCCGACCGTCGGCTTGATCCCGACGACGCCGTTCAGAGCCGCCGGGCAGAGGATGGACCCGTCGGTCTCGGTACCGACCGCTATAGGGGCGAATCCGGCAGCCACGCCGGCGCCCGACCCCGAGCTGGAACCTCCTGGCGACCGATCCAGCGCATGGGGGTTGTGGCACTGACCGCCGGTGGCGCTCCAGCCGCTCGAGGAGTGCGTGGCGCGGAAGTTGGCCCATTCGGAGAGGTTTGACTTCGCGATGACGATCACGCCCGCCGCCCGCAGTCGATGCACTACGACGGCGTCTTTCGTGGGCCTTGTCATGGCCAGCGCCAGCGAGCCCGCGGTCGTGCCCTCGCCGCCTGCGGTGTCGATGTTGTCCTTTACGAGTGCCGCAACGCCGTGCAGGGGGCCGCGGATCTTGCCCTGCCGGCGTTCGGCGTCCAATCTGTGGGCGGTCTCGATCCCGTCCGGGCAGGTCGCCAATACTGCGTGCAGTTCGGGACCTTCGTGGTCGGCCTCAGCTATGCGGCGTAGCAGGGTCTCCACGATCTGCACGGAGGTGATGGAGCCTCGCTCGAGCAGGCGGCGGGCCTCGGAGACCGATTGGAAGCCGATCTCGGCCGTCGAGGGACTGGGATCCATCACTGGTTCAGTCTGTCCGACTCCGTGTCCGAACGGTGGGACCGGGGTCCTGGCGCGCGAACCGAGCCAACGCTCAAGCCGCCGAGCCTGCGGCGACCAGCTCGAGTTCCGCCGGTACCGAGCCGGTGGCGCGGGCACGGCGTGACCGGGGGATGACAGCGACTGCCGCCAGGGCGGCGGCGACCGCGATACCACCCGCCACCCGCATTCCGAGCGCCATTGCGGTCGTGAAACTGTCACGCGCGGCCCGCACGATCTCGCCGCCGCGCACCCCGCCGATGCTCTTGCCGACCGCATCGGCGGCGGCAATAGAGCCCGTCGCGATGTGAACGACGAAGCCGGGCGTGTGGTGGGCGGCGAGCTTGGTGCTGAGACGGCTGCGATAGACCGCGGCAGCGAGACTGCCCACAATTGCGACACCAAGGGTTCCTCCCACCTCCCGGATCGTGTCGTTGACGGCGCTGCCGGCGCTTGCCTGGTGGGCTGGCACCGTCGTCATGATCGTCGAGCTCGCCGGAGCCATCACGAGTCCCATGCCGGCTCCCATGATCGCGACCGCGAGCGCCAAGGCGGGATATCCCGTGTCGACCTGTGCGGTCGACAGATCGAGCAGCCCCAGTCCCATGAGGGCAAGTCCCGCCGAGATGACCGTCCTGTTGCCGAGGCGGTTGGCCAGGACGGGCGAAAGCGGTGACATCGCCCCCGTCGCGAACGCGAAGGGGAGAGCCCGGACGCCAGCCGAGAGCGGGCTGTAGCCGTGCACGAGCTGGAGGTACTGGGTGAAGACGAAGAGGCTGCCGAACAGGGCGAAGAAGGTCACGGTAACCGAGCCCGACGCGGCCGAGAACGCTCGGGAGGAGAAGACGCGGAGATCGATGAGGGGGTGCTCGACCCGGAGCTCCCACCAGACGAAGATCGCGAGTGCCGCCAGGCCCGCAGCCGCTTCGGCGAGCGTCCCGAGCCCGGTCCAGCCGCGGCTCGGGGCTTCGATTATGGCGTCGACGATCGCTACAAGAGCTCCGCCGACCAGCAGCGTGCCGACGACATCGAGCGAGCGGCGCCCGGGCTCCGCGGTCTCGGGCACGACCCAGAGCACACCGGCAAGGGCGATCACGACGATCGGGATGTTCACGAGGAACACGCTGCCCCACCAGAAGTGAGCGAGGAGGAGGCCGCCGAGCGTCGGGCCGATGATGACCCCGACCCCGGCCACCGCCGACCATGCCGCGATCGCCTGCGCCCGCTCACGCGGCGGGAAGACGGCATTCAGGATCGAGAGCGTGGCGGGCATTACGAACGCGGCGCCGAAGCCCATCAAGACCCGATCGGCGACCAGGACTCCGGCGTTCGGGGCGAGGGCGGCGGCCAGGCTGCCGAGGGCGAAGACGACGAGCCCGCCGATGAGAGAGAGACGACGGCCGTAGCGGTCGCCGAGCGCCCCGGCGGGGATCAGCAAGGCAGCGAAGCAAAGCGTGTACCCGTCCACGATCCACTGCAACGAGCTCGTGCCGGCGTGCAACACTCTGGCGAGCGTCGGCAGCGCGGTGTTGAGCACCGTGTTGTCGATGACCCCAGCAAGCAGGCTCAGGCAGAGCACGAGCAGGATCTGCTTGCGCCGCGGATGGCCGTCGGGCCACTTCGAGCTCGCCATGCCACCGGCCGTTTGAGGGTGCGTCGGTGGAGCAGAGGTGACCTGGGCACGCATGCGGCCTCCTTCAGTCAGGACTAACGGTTGTTGGCTTACGCACGTAAGTATAGACAGATGANNGCGGCCCAAGCGCAAGCGCAATGTTCGAGGACAAGGCATCCGTCTGACCGAGGACATCGTTTCTGGAGCTCTCGCGCTCATCGAGCGCGAAGGAACCGATGACGCGGTGACGCTCCGCGCGGTCGCCCGCGAGATCGGGATCGCCGCTCCCTCGATCTACGCCCACTTCCCCGATCGGGCAGCGATCATGCTGGCAGCCGTCGCACGAGTCTTTGACGAGCTGACTCAGGCCATCTTGCAGGAGCGTGCTGCTGCCGGCGACGATCCCGTCGAGAGCCTGGTCGCCGGCTGTGAGGGATACGTGGCGTTCGGCCTCCGGCGTCCGGCCCACTATCGGGTGTTGTTCTCCGAACAGCGCCAGGGCGGTGACGACTCTTGGAGGGACTATTGCAAGCCGGTCGCGTTCGGCCCGAATGGCTCTCCGGTGCTCGAGTTCGGCGCCGAGAGCTTTGCTCTTCTCGTGGACGCGCTCGCAGCGTGCATCGCGGCCGGCCGGTCGGCCAGTACCGACGCGATGGCTGACAGCACCGCGATCTGGGTTGCCCTGCACGGGACTGTCAGCCTCAAGTCATCGGCACCAGGGTTCCCTTGGCCCGAGGCCGACGACTTCGTCCGCCAGTTCGTGCTGCGCCTCGCCCGCATAGCACCGCAACCGCCGGCCTGAGCTTCGCTCGGATCACAGAGGAGCCGCCGGCTTGATGTCGCCCGCCCGATCGCCGCTTCGCGTACGGTTACGAGCCATGAGCACGTTGGAGGAAGGATGAGCCTGGGCATCCCCGGCGACCGCAACCGGTTTGCGCAGCGCCTCTTCGCGGATCTGCCGGCCCGTTATGACCGCCTCGCCGAGTGGTTGTCGTTTGGACAGAACTCCAGGTGGCGCAAGGCGATGGTGGACCACATAGTGCCAGGTTCGCCTCGGCGGGTACTTGACGTGGCCTCGGGGACCGCAGGCGTCGCGCTCCAGCTCGCGGACCGCACGAGCTCACATGTCGTGGGTGTCGACCTCACGCTGAGCATGCTGAAGATCGGGCAGCGCAACGTGGCGCAGGCCCACCAGGTGAGGCGTGTCCAGCTCGTGAACGGCCGAGCCGAGGCGCTCCCGTTTCCCGACGCGACCTTCGATGCGCTCACCTTCACATACCTGTTCCGTTACGTGGACGACCCTCAGGCAACGCTGAACGAGCTTGCCCGCGTGGTGCGACCAGGTGCCCTCGTGGCGAGTCTCGAGTTCATGGTGCCTCCCAGCCGCTTCTGGCGCGGGTCGTGGTGGGCTTACACGCGCCTTCTGCTGCCAGTTGGAGGACTCGCGACGGGCGGCCTGGAGTGGTACCGGGTGGGGCGTTTCCTCGGCCCGAGCATTTCGCGGCTGTATCGCCAGTATCCCGTTGCCTGGACGGTTGACGCGTGGCGCCAGGCGGGATTCGAGGACGTCGGCACGAGAGTCATGAGCCTTGGCGGAGGGCTCGTGATGTGGGGCCGGCGATCCGGTGGCTGACGAGCGCGCGACCGCCCCGCCAGCTCGTGACGACGCCCCGCCGGCTCGTGACCCGGTGGCACCCGCTTTCTATGCCGTGGGGACCGGTGGCTGGCGGGATTGGTGGGTAATCCTGCACCCGCCGTACACGGCGTGGCACCTGTCGTACGTAGTGGTCGGCGCCTGCCTGGCCCCGTTTGTGAACACGACCCGTCTCGTGGCCACGCTGCTGGCCTTCTTCTTCGCTGTCGGGGTGGCTGCGCACGCCCTCGACGAGTTGCACGGCCGGCCGCTGCGAACGCAGCTGCGCTCGCAGTATCTCGTTGCCGCGATCGTGATAGGCCTCGCGGCGGCCGTCGCTCTCGGTGCCGTCGGCGTGTCGAAGACCGGTTGGTTGCTTGTGCCGTTCATAGTGATCGGGCCCCTGATCGTGATCGCCTACAACGCCGAGCTCTTCGGCGGCGTCATGCACAACGACGCCGGCTTCGCGGCCGGCTGGGGGGCGTTCCCGGTCCTGACCGCGTATGTGGCCCAGACGAAGTCCTTGGCCTTGGCACCTGTGCTGGCTGGCTTAGGAGCCTTCGCGCTGTCGGTCGCTCAGCGGCGCCTCAGCGCGCCGGCCCGGGCTTTGCGCCGCCGGACCGAGCAGGTCGAAGGCGCGGTCACGACTGCCAGCGGCGAGGTCCACACGATCGACCGGCGTTACCTGCTCGCGCCTCTCGAGGGCGCGCTACGCGCTCTCACGTTGGCGACGGTCCTGTTCGCAACGGCGCTAGCGGTCGCGCGAATGACTTGAGCAAGGGCTCGAGGAGCGCGTCGCCGTTGGCGGCGCGGCGCGCAGCTCGCCTCGACCGGCCTTCGGTGACCCGGTCAGNNCAAGAAACGTCATCGGTGCGAACCGAGCACCGAGGAAGCTCTTCGGGTCGACGCCCATGATGTCAGCCAGCAACGTCGCGTAGACGCGCCGGAAGTCGGTCGTATGCACGAAGTTGCCCGTGTGGTCCAGCTTCGTCAAGCTCGGTAGTTCGCCGTAGAAGCCACCTTTCACCGATGGGCCCGCGACGATGACATTGCTCGCCGAGCCGTGATCCGTGCCTCCGCTCGCGTTCGACTGCGCACGGCGGCCGAACTCGCTGTAGATCACGATGACCGGGCTGAGCCCCCCCGAGACCGACGGGAAGTCGCCCATGAAGTTCTGGACACCGGCATCGAGCTGCGAGAGCAGGTTCCCCTGCGTGTACAGCTGGTCGGTGTGGGTGTCGAAGCTGCTGAACATGACGCCGTACGCCCTTGTGGGCATCCCCGCCTTGACGAGCTCGGCGACGACGTCGAGTTGGTTGCCGATGTCTCCGGCCGAGTTCGGGCTCACCGGATTGGGAGGTCGCTGTGAGGTGAGTGCCGAAGCGGCCTTGGCACCGACGACGAGCAGGTCAGTGCCTGCTTGAGCGACAGCGGCTTCGAGCGCGGGCTCGTGAGGGTAGGCGCGCTCGAGCTCGGAGTAGGCCGAGAGGAAGGTCGGGTCTCCTCCCGGCAATTGGGAGCCCGGGGTCGTGGAGTCCGCGAGCGTGGACGCTTGTTGACGCGTCCCGGTGAACAGCCGCGGGAGGTTCGGGCCGACCGAGAGGGCGCGGGTCGGGTCCGAGCCGCTCACGTCCAGCCAACGCCCGACCCAACCGCTGACACTGTCGCCCGAAGGGTCGGCGGACTGCATGATCTCCATGGACTCGAAGTGACTGAAGCTCGGGTTCGGGTAGCCGACGCCGAGGATTATGGCGACTTGCCCGGCATCCCAGAGGCCCTTCAAGCCGGTCATCGCCGGGTGAAGCCCGAGCGCGACGTCGCCGGCTTTGCCGAGCGGCAGAGCTTGGTCATGTGGGATGGAGACGGCGCCCCGCAGAGCCTTGTAGGCGGAGCTCTCGTAGGGGACCACGGTGTTGAGACCGTCGTTGCCCCCGTACAACGTGCAGAGAACCAGCGTTCGTTCCACCTTCGTGCTGCGCGGCGGTCGGCTCGCGATCTCGGCAGTGGTATTCGTTGGTGCTCTCGTTCCCGAGCCGAGTCGGGCCACAGGGCCGAGAGTCGTGTGCAACGCGCCTGCCGCACCGACGCCGAGGCTGCCGGAAAGAAAGTCGCGTCTGGTGAAGGACCTCGCCATGACGGGCTCCGATCAGTTGAGAAGGTATTCGGGAGAGACCAGGGCCATGACCAGCAGCTCCTGGGCGCTTGCCTTGTCGGCCGTTTTCCACAGCGCCCGGTAGCTCCGGTTTGACCAGGCGTCGACTGCGAGCAACTTGGTGACGGCGTCGACCTGAGCCCCGGGGCTGCCGTTCAGGTCCACGATTTCGGTGAGGTCCGCGTACTGGGCAACGCTCCAGGCGAGAGAGAGCTGATTGTTGCTCGCCGAGGTCGACAGCCAGTACTGGTTCTGGCCCCAACCGCCGACGTTCAGCGGGACGAAAGGCTGTTGGCCGAGAGACGCCAACAGCCACACGAGCGTGCCCTCACTGAAGGCCGCGGTCCTGAGGCCGAGAAGGCGGAGCGTGCCGACCAGGTATTCGATCGGTTGTTTCACGAGCCCCGCCCTCGCTCTCGCGGAAACGAAATGGGGATGGCGCAAGATGGCCTCGAGAAGGTTCTTCACGTTGAGGTCCTTCTTGTAGTCGCGGGCGAGCTCGGCGACGACAGGATCCTTGGTCGTCACCGGATAGGCCAGCCAGCTCCAGAACCGGGCAACCACCCACTTCGCCGAGGCGGTCGTGTGCGTGGCGATGCCGATGATGTCCTGGCCCTGCCACCGTCCCGCCTTGCCGAGGAACCGCTTCTCACTGCCGTCGTGGTCGTAGACGTTGAAGAAGAAGTCGCCCGTCGTGTAGTCGAGGGTCCAACCCGTAAAGGCGCGGGCCGCCTCCCGCACATCGTCTTCGGTGTAGTTGCCGACGCCCATCGTGAAGCGCTCCATGAGCTCACGGGCAAAGTTCTCGTTGGCGTGGGCCTTCTGGTCGGTGCCGGTGTCGAGCCAGATCAACATCGCAGGGTCTTGCGCGACTGCTTGGGTGAGCGCGTCGAACGAGCCCGCGCCCAACGTTCGGAAGAGCTGGTTCTGGCGGTACATGAGGTCGGCATATCCGACCTTCTGGTACGAGGTCGGGAACTGCTCGTGCAGAAGCAGGACGAGCTTTTCCCGAAGAGGCGTGTCGCTGACGATCATCCGATCGATCCACCAGGTGGAAAGCGCGACGAACTCGGTGTAGTCGTCGTAGCTGAACCCTGGGATGTTCGCCTGCGCAAGCGGCGTGAGGTGCGGGACCCCGAGGGCCGATCCGGCGGCGTCCACCTCGGTGAGCCCTGCCAACAGCTTGTCGACGGCGGCTTCGAAGCCGAGCTTCTCGGCCGCTTCGATTTCCGCCGGCGTTGCCCCGAATCCGGCTCGCCGGAACAGGTGCGCGAGCGTGCTGGAAGTGGAGCTCGTAGTCATTGGGGAACNNNNGACAGGAGCGAAGCCGCGGCCGCGGCTCGAAAGCCCCCACCGCAGTGCACCCAGACCTGCACTGTGGTCGGCACCTCAGCCCTGCGCCCGATCAGCTCTGGGAGAGCCAAGTGACGGGCACCGCGCAAGTGGCCGGCCTGCCACTCGTGACGGTGCCGGACGTCGAATACGTGAGGCCTGGATGCCTCGCGGTCCGACCAAGCCTCCGCTAGATCGGAGAAGCTTGCCACCGGGTAGTTGTTGAGCCGGCTGCCTCCGCCAGGCTGAGTACCGCCCAGCGCTGAGACGGTCGTCCCCCAAAGTGCCGTGCCCGAGAGGTCGTCACGGCCGATACGGGCGATCAGGCGGCGGGCTTCGGCGATCTCGGCAGGGTCGTCGGCGATCAGGACGAGATCGCTCTCCCAGGGCACGATCCAGCCGAGGTAGGTCGTCAGGTTCACGCCGAGCTCGAGATTCAAGGTCCCGGGAAGGTGCCCGGCGGCGAATTCCCGTCTCTGACGCAGGTCGACGACCCATTCGGCACCTCGGACCGCATCCTCGAGGGCGTCAGCGTCGAGCTCGTCGGCGGGCTCGAAGGACGGCGCGGCCGGTCCCTTGCGGTTCAACGGAGCCATGTGGCGGTAGTACGCCGGGATCGGCAGTGGGTCGCCGAGCAAGGTGGCGACGAAATCCTCTTCGCCCAAGAGAGCGGCAGGGTTCTGCTCGAGCTCCTGGGCGATCGTGGCCATCCCGGTGAGGTCGCCGTGCGTCGGTGTCGCGGAGCAGAAGCTGCCGAACCCGTGTGTCGGAAGGATCCGGGCGTGCTTCGGGAGTGTCGTCAACAGCCGCCGGACCGAATGCCATTGCGAATGGGCGAGCGTTTCGGCAAGGGCGGGGCCCAGGAGGTCGGTTCGGCCGGTCGAGCTGACCAGCAGCGAGCCGCCGGTGCAGACAACATGGCCTCCGGCCTCTTCATCGTCCTCACCGTCCGCGAGCTTGACCAGGTAGGAGAGGTGGTGAGCCGTATGGCCCGCCGTCGCGATGGCAGTGATCTCGAGCCGCCCTGTAGCAACGGCGTCGCCATCGTCGAGGGCTCGGAACTCCTCGGAGAACGACACCGGTTCGCCTGTAGGGATCGCGTACCTGGCGCCCGTCGCTCGCGCGAGCGCCAGACCGCCGCTCAGGTAGTCGTTGTGGATGTGGGTCTCGAGCACGACGGTGATGCTGACCCCCAGCTTCTCCGCCTCCTGCAGATAAGGAAACGGATCCCTCTGCGGGTCGACCACCACGCCCACCTCACCGTCGCTGATGAGGTAGCTCCTGTCGCCGAGACCGGGAGCGTCGAGAACCACCGTCGTCATTGGGGCGGCTCTTCGGGTGACGCCGGCGTTACTCATTCGGACAATAGTACTAAGGCGCTAGTAATAATGGATCAGCCTTCCTGGTGGGCTCGGCCGAACCGGCGCAAGGGTAAAGTGCGAGCTTCATGGACCAGCCGGAGGCAGTTGAACAGATCGGGCCCGAAGTCGCCGTTCGGCTCCTCGCCCAAGGCGCCGCGCTGATCGACGTCCGTGAACTGGAGGAGTGGCGGGTGGGGCGGGCGCCCGAAGCGGTCCACGTCCCGCTCGGCGAGCTCGCCTTACGGCTGAACGAGCTGCCTACCGACCGCAAGCTCATAATGGTCTGCCGATCCGGGGGCCGTTCGGGCACGGCGGCGGCGGCTCTGGTCGAGAAGGGATTGCCCGCCCTCAACCTCGCCGGGGGGATGCGGGCGTGGAAGGCCGCATCGTTTCCCGTCGTCGCGGACGGAGGCGTTCCCGGCGAGGTCGCCTGAGCAGCGTTCGCGAGGCAGCTACCCGCCGAACAGCGCGAGCCACTCCTCGGCGCTGCGGGGCGCGAGAACGGGGTTCTTGCGTTTGGTCTCGGCGAGGGAAGCCGACCCATCCGGCGAGTAGAGGTGCCCCGGGTACACGACGGTGTCGTCGGGGAGCTTCGCGAGGCGGTTGACCAGGCTGTCGTACATGGCGTCAGGGTCGCTTCCGGGAAGGTCCGTCCGCCCGCAGCCCTGGAGGAAGAGCGTGTCGCCTGCCACGAGGCGGCCGTCCACTAGGAAGCACTGGCTTCCCGGAGTGTGGCCCGGGGTGTGCAGGAGACGGATGTTGATCTCGCCGACTCGGAGGACATCGTCGCTCTCGTGGGCCACGAGGCTTTCACGCCCGACTCCCGTCGTGCGCTCGATCCATGGGACCTCGTCTTTGTGAACGTGGATCGGGACCTCGATCAGTTCGAGGAGCTCGGCGATGCCTACGATCTCCCGGCCGAACAGGTCGCCGCCGACGTGATCGGAGTGGTAATGGGTGGCCAGCACGCCGGTGAGGCGCATCCCTTCGGTGTCGAGGATGTCGACCACCTCGTCCGGCGCGTAGGCGGGATCGACGGCGACGGCCTCACCACTCGCACGGTCCCCGATCAAGTACACGAGGTTCACCATCTGGCGAGCGAGGGGATCGTCGCTCGCGATGTCGCGGCCCGCCAGCAATTGCCGGAAGTACAGGCGGTCGCCGGTCACGCTTCGATCGGTTCGGGCGACCAGTCCGCCAACTTGGCGAGACGCTGGTCGTTCGAGAAGATCTCCACGATAGGAAGCTGGAGGCCGATGCGTCGCTGGAGCCGCTCTATGGCAAGCTCCTGGTCCCAGAGAACCAGTGTCACGGCCACGCCGCCCTCACCGGCTCGGGCCGTGCGGCCTGACCGGTGCAGGTAGGCCTTGTGATCCTCGGGCGGGTCGTAGTGGACCACGACGTCGACCCCGTCGATATCGAGGCCGCGGGCCGCCACGTCTGTCGCGACGAGTGCCGGGAGCTTCCCGGCGGCGAAGTCCTCGAGCGCCTTCTCACGCGCGGACTGGCGGAGGTCACCGTGAATGGCAGCAGCACGCACGCCTTCACGGCGGAGGTCGTCAACGAGCCGGTCGGCACCACGCTTGGTTCGGCAGAAGCACAACGCCTTGGTCGCGCCGGCAACGATGGCGGCACACACCTTCGCCTTGTCGAGTTGGTGCACCTTCAAGAAACGGTGCTCCATCTCCTCGACGGTGACCTGCTTCGCCTGTACCTGGTGCAGGACGGGGTCTCGGAGGTGTCGGCGGACGACCTGGTCGACTGCTGAGTCCAGCGTCGCCGAGAACAGCAACGTCTGGCGCTCAACGGGCATGAGCCGGAGCAGCCATTCGACTTGCGGCAAGAAGCCCATGTCTGCCATGCGGTCCGCCTCGTCGACGACGAGAGTCGAGATCTTGCTCAACCGGACCGCCTTGCGGTCAGCGAGGTCGATGAGCCGGCCCGGAGTCGCGACGACGATATCGGTGCCTTTGGCCAGCTGGCGGGCCTGGCGGTCGAGGTCGGTGCCTCCGTAGACCGCGAGAACCCGCCTGCCGACTGTCCCTGCGAGAATATCGAGCACGTCGGCGACTTGAACCGCGAGCTCGCGCGTCGGCACGAGGACGAGAGACGTCGGTGCACCGGGCCCGGCACGAGGAGTTCGCATGAGCATCGGCAAGCCGAATGCGAGCGTCTTGCCCGAACCGGTCTTCGCCTTGCCGCAAACGTCCCGGCCCGCCAAGGCGTCTTGGATCGTAAGTTCCTGAACGGGAAAGGGGCGCCTGATGCCCTGGCTTTCCAGCGCCTCGACCAGTGCAGGCGCAACACCGAGACCCGCGAACGTGGTCCCGACTTCGGTATCCGTCGTCATGTACTTCCTCGCTGTCTCCGACAAGGCTACTGGCGATACCCGCGCGCCAAGT
>PMZN01000002.1 GCA_003170375.1 Acidimicrobiaceae bacterium
CTCGATCGACATCGGCTCGTCGTCGGAAGCGTTGGCGCCGAGGGGGACAGCCGCGGGAACCAACGCGAGTGTCTCCTGGCGGATCCGATGGTTGAGCTCGACGGCGAGCTCAGGGGTGTCGTGGAGGAACTGCTTCGCGTTCTCCCGCCCTTGGCCGAGCTGCTCGCCCTCGTAGGTGTACCAGGCACCGGACTTCTTCACGATGCCGATGTCGACCGCGACGTCAAGGATCGAACCCTCTCGGGAGATCCCCATCCCGTACATGATGTCGAACTCGGCGGTGCGGAAGGGCGGGGCGCACTTGTTCTTCGCGACCTTTACCCGTGTGCGGTTGCCCGTCATCTCCGCGCCGTCCTTGATCTGCTCGACGCGTCTGATGTCGAGGCGGACGGACGCGTAGAACTTGAGCGCCCGGCCTCCGGGAGTGACCTCCGGGCTGCCGTATATCACACCGATCTTTTCTCGCAGCTGGTTGATGAAGATCGCGATCGTCTGGGACTTGTCGATGGCGCCGGTCAGCTTGCGCAGCGCCTGGGACATGAGACGGGCCTGTAGGCCGACGTGACTGTCGCCCATCTCCCCCTCGATCTCCGCCCGTGGCGTGAGCGCCGCGACCGAATCGATCACGATGACGTCGAGCGCCCCCGAGCGGATCAAGACGTCGGCAATCTCCAGTGCCTGCTCACCGTTGTCGGGCTGGGAGATGAGCAGCTCGTCGACGTCCACGCCGATCGCCCGCGCGTACACCGGGTCCAGCGCGTACTCCGCGTCGATGTAGGCGCAGATCCCGCCGTTGCGCTGGGCCTCGGCCACGACATGCAGCGCCAAGGTGGACTTTCCCGAAGACTCCGGGCCGTAGATCTCGACGATGCGGCCTCTCGGTAGTCCCCCGATGCCGAGGGCCATGTCGAGGGCCATCGCACCCGTGGAGATCACTTCGATCGACATGGTGGGGCTCTCCCCCATCTTCATGACCGAGCCCTTCCCGAACCGCTTCTCGATCTGACTCAGCGCCGCGTCAAGCGCCTTCTCGCGCTCCATCGCTTCCTCCCTTTCGGATTGCCTCGCCAGTTACCTCGTCGGCCGAGGGCTGAAGCTACGGCACGGGTGTATTGCTGCCGCGCCCCTCCGTCCCTACTTTCATGAGTGTAGTTCAACGAACATGTGTTCGTGCNNGAGGCGCATCTTGAAGCGCGCGGGAGTGACCTTCGGTCGCGCTAGGACTGGGCGGGCAAGCGGCGGCGCAGGGCGTCGATGCAGCTAATCGGGGCGATCTCGCGCACCCGATTGCGGCTGCCGACCGCCGTGAGCTCGACCCCGATCGGCGCCTCGCCGGGGAGCGCGAACTACCCGTTCAGTCAACAGAGGAGATCCTCGCTGAGGCCGAACGAATCGACACCGAGGAGGACGAGCGCTTCGGAGAGCGCCGCGGTGGCGACCGTCTCCTGCGAGAGCTGTTCGGACAAAACAAGGGCGCAATCTTCAAGAGTCGCCGCGTCGAAGGCGCGAATGAGGTTGGGTTGGCCAGTGGCTTCCGTGGCAGGATCTTGTGGAACTACTTGGCCCCAAGGACGATCCTCAACATGTAGGTCGCCGTCGAGAGAGGGTGGACGCACACAGCCCGGCAGTTGATTTCAGTCGGCAGACGTGCAGCGTTTCCGTGTGCGTCCATTGCCTATGTCGAGATCCCCGAAGCGCCGGCGCGCGCCCGTCACTTCGCGGAATTCCGCGGCCCCATCGAACTGTCTCTCAGGTGGGTGGTGCCAGTCCGAGATTCTCTTGATACAGCCGCGCCAACCCCAGTAAGCCACCAACTTGATCGGCCAACACGGTCCACACGTCGGCCTCGGTGTGGGGTGGCCGCCTCCTCTTGGCCGCCATCGTCTCAATTACTCCACGGATACTCCACGGAGTGCATCCGTCCCGCGCCGGGCAAGAAGTTCACAACCAAAGCCGTCCGCCGACATCGCCAAGGTCTCTCCACTGAGAGCGTTGATCTCGACGATCAGGTCCTTCTCGTCGGTGACGACGATCTGAGCCCCTACGAACTGTGCCAGCGCCAGGACGTGGCGGTCCTCTGGACACCGTTCGAGCGGCATCACCGCTTCAAGATGCTCCCATCCCGTAACCACGCGATCCTCGAAGAACGATTGCGCGGCGTCGAGACGACCCGTGTGTTCCGGGGCAAGGTGGCGCCGAGACTCGTCGAAGATCCGATCCGAGAGTGCGGGTGGTCGTTTCGAACGGCTGGCCGGTTCACGGGGGTCGACGCCGGCTAGCTTGCCACCTCAAGCAGGGCCGGCGCGTGCCGAGCATCGTCGTCGCCGAGGCGCTCACCTCCGACCCGAAGCTCGATCCGGAAGACGCCGAGCAGCTGCGCGCCATCTTGCTTCGCCCTATCGGCCGCGACTTCGACCCAAGCCGGTACGAGCGTGCAAGGGAGTGAATCAACATGAGTGTGCAAGATCGCCCCGGTTGGGCGAACGACCCTATCCACGCGGCGGGCGGGCGGCGTCACTACAATCTCGGGGCGGCAGTTCCGCGCCGAGCTTCGCTGGATCGAGATCATCTGCTTCCTCGCCGATAGCGGCGTGTCCCTGCTCGTGCGGGGCACCCAGCG
>PMZN01000014.1 GCA_003170375.1 Acidimicrobiaceae bacterium
TCCGGGGCGAAACCGCCTTCGTCGCCGACCGATCCGGCCAGCCCGCGGCTGTGCAGGACCCGGTGAAGCGCGTGGTAGGTCTCTGCACCCCACTGGACTGCCTCGGCGAACGAGGCAGCACCGACCGGGACGACCATGAACTCCTGAAAATCGACGTTGTTGTCCGAATGCGCGCCGCCGTTCAGCACGTTCATCATCGGCACCGGCAGCACGTGAGCGTCGACTCCTCCGACGTAGCGGTAGAGCGGCGCCGCCGCATCCGAGGCGGCCGCGCGCGCGACGGCGAGTGAGGTGCCGACGATCGCGTTCGCCCCGAGGCGGGACTTGTCCGCGGTGCCGTCGAGGTCGATCAGCGCCAGGTCAACCGCCCGCTGGTCATAGGCCTCGAGGCCGCGCAGCGTGCCGGCGATCTCCCCGTTCACGTGTCCCACGGCCTTGCGAACACCCTTGCCGCCGTAACGGTCGCCGCCGTCTCTCAGCTCGACGGCCTCAAAACGGCCTGTCGACGCGCCGGAAGGCACGATCGCGCTCCCTGTCGCACCTGAGTCGAGACGACAGCTCACCTCAATGGTGGGATCGCCCCGGGAATCGAGGACCTCCCGTGCGGAAAGGTGCGCTATCCGGCTCACTCGCCTGTGTCTCCTGTGAAAGGTGTGATCCAAGTTAGCAAAGTGGCGGGTCCGCACTGTGCCAGCGTTTCGCAGTGCGGCGCGGACCTCAGGGCTCGGCGTTTGCCGCGCGCCACAGCTCGAGGCGAACGGCGGGATCCAACGATGCGAGGTCGGTCCCGGAGTCCCTTGCGGCTGCCTCGGCCACGGCCAGCTTGGCGCCTAGCCGGTCGAGGGCCTGGCGCAAGAGCAACTCGGGGTCTTCGCCCCAGTGCGCGACGAGTCTCGCCTCCTCCAACAGCAACGAGCCGACGGCCGCGGCCGAGTCCCGGTCGGCACGGGCGTCCGGGTCGGTGAGCACCAACATCCCGGCCAACGCCGCGACGAGAGCGCCGGCATCCAGTCCCGTCGCCGGCCAGCCCAGCTCCACGCTCGCCAGCTTGCGCTCGGCCTTGGCTGCCCTTGCCAGGGCGGGCATCGCGGCGGGGATCCCCTCGAACAGGTGCGTGCGCTTCTTCTCGACCTGTTTGTTGCGTTCCCAGTTTGCGAGCACGTCGCCCGCCGTGGTCGCCGTGACGTCGCCGAATACGTGAGGGTGGCGGACCACGAGCTTGTCGTGGACGCTCCTCGCGACGTCGGCCAGGTCGAACAGGCCCTCTTCCTCCGCGAGCGTCGCGTGGAACAGCACCTGGCACAGGAGGTCCCCGAGCTCTTCCGATACGTGGGCGGCCACTGCGGGTGGGGCGCCGGCCGGGTCGTCCCCCAGCAGCTCGATGGCCTCCATCGCCTCGTAGGTCTCCTCGAGCAGGTGCTGCACGAGAGAGTGGTGCGTCTGCTCACGGTCCCACGGGCACCGCGCGCGCAGTACCCGCACGAGCTCGGCCAGGCGCGTCAGCTCCCGCGCGATCGGCACCGCCAGATGCGGCACGTACAACGAGGTCAGGTGATCGGCCTCGAGCGTCCTGTCGATCTCGGACCACGGGACCTCGACTATGACCTCGTCGGCCAGACCCAGGTGGTGAAGGAGGACTGCCTGCCCGGGATCGGTGTCGAAACAGAGCTTGACCGAGGAGAGCAAACCTTGTGACCAGCACTGCCCGACGAGCAGCGGCCCGGCGTCGCCGGCGGCCTGGACGGCGAAGCTCTCCGCGTCCACCAACCTGACGCCTGACTCGATCGGATCGATGCCGAGCCGTGCCCAGGCGAGATCGCAGAAGGACAGGCCCGGGACGACCTCAAGCTCGATCGACTCCTCGGAGCGGAGAAGCTCGACGGTGCGCTCGGCAACGGCCGGCGACCCGGGAACCGCGTAGGCGACTCTGCCGTGCTCGGCCGCCCCGGCGCGCACGATGTCGACTATCGATCGGTACACCTCGTCGAAGGTCGCTGCGCCCTCGTAGCAGTGATCGAGTCCGACCACGTTCGCGAGCTCGAGCCACCTCGCAGCGGCCGGATGGCGCGACGTGCGCAGGAACACCACCGGCGCGTCCGAGAGCGCCTCGACAGCTGCCGGCGTAGTGTGCTCGGGCCCGGCGGGACCGAGGCCGACGGCGACGACAGTCGGGCGCCGGTTCTGATCAGCGCTCATCGCGGGTGCTGATCGGGACGGTGGGCGTGCAGGGCAGACCGCCCTCTAGCCGGAGGCTTTCGGGCCGGCGTTGGCGCCCGCGTTGGGCACGATGTCGGCCGGCGGTCCGGCATTTGCCTGAACCCGGGCAAGGGTCCCCTTGGTGCTCCAGGTGCCATATTGAGGGTCGAGCTCGACCTTGGCCGATCCCAGGAGACGGGGGAAGAACGTGTTCAACGCGCTCTGTTCCTGGGCGACCAGGCTGGGGATCAACTGCTGAGAAGTCTCCGACTCCCGCCGGCTCACCAGCAGGAGCAGCCAGTCCGAGCTGAACGAGATGGGGCTCGAGACGCGCCCGACGGTCAACCCGGCGATCACGTTGTTGAGCGGAGCGTTGAAGTCCGCGTCAGGAATGCACCCGATGACGCCTCCTTCGGCGGCGGTCGTCGAGTCGATCGAGTGGGCCTTGGCCAAGACCGCGAAGTTAGTGCCACCCAGGATCTGGCTCCTCAGGGACAGGGCCGTCGCCTTGGTGCCGGTCTCGATCACCGACACGCAGGCCAGCATCATCTTTGTCTTGTGGCGAGCCACGTAGGCGCCGAGCGGACCCGGGTTGAGCGTGGTGCCGGCCAGGTGTGCGCTCAGGGCGTCCTCGTCCAGCTGGAACCTGAGCAGCAGCTGTCGATAGGACGCGGGGAACGCGGCAAGGACCGAGGCGCCCGATCCCGTGCAGCTGCTCGCAGGTGCGGAGGCCGCCTGGAGCTGAGAAAGGGCAACCGGTCCCAAGGCCGACGGCTCCGGAAGCCCCAGCCGCTCGACCTCCTGGCGGACGACCTTGTCCTGAATGAGGATCGAGAGCACCGTGGCGCTGAAGGTGGAGTTGTAAGTGCCCTCACCGGCACCTGCGATCTGCGTCGTTCCACTGCTTGCGATCGAGCACTTGTAGCCGGCATTGTCCACGACCGCCGTCAGCGCATCGCGCAGCTGGGTCTGGGAGATCTCAGAGCCGTTGACGACAGCCGCGTAAGGAGAGAAACGGACGTTGCACCCGGACAGACCGAACATCAAGGCACAGAGCGCTGTCAGGCTTGCGAGCGCGGCGGGAAGTCTCTTCACGATTCTCAGATGCTAGGGGCGCGACGCGCGCCGTTGCCAGCCGCCATGGTCCGCGCCGCGGCGGCGGCCGCCGCATCGGGATCAAGACGGGCAGCATCGCTGGCCTCGGCCGGCACGAGCTCGCGCAACAACGTGGCAAGCCGGTCTGCGAGATCGGGCCCTACGGGAACCGGCACGATGATCTGGTCGACCTCCTCCTTCACTATCGCCCGGGGATGCAAGCGGCCGAGGCGCACCCTTGCCGACGCCCGCAGCCGGATCGGCGCGAGGCGAGCCACGGCTTCGCCAGTTCGCCCCGGGCCCCCCGCGCCGGGCCGGGCGACCGACGCCGTCACTTCTGTGACGCCAGTGCGGACGCACTCGGCCCTTAAGCGCCCGACGGCGACGAGAGCTTCCGCCTCCCGAGGCAACGGGCCGTAGCGGTCCAGCCATTCCGTGCGCAGGTCCTCCACCGCAGCGGGATCGCGAACTTCCGCCAGCCTGCGGTAAGCCTCGAGGCGGAGGTCCTCACGTTCCACGTACTCCGGCGGCAAGAAGGCGTCGACCGGCAGGTCGACGGTGATGTCCACCGGGACGCGGATGGGCTCGCCCTTCAGCTCCGAGACGGCTTCGGCCACGAGCCGGACGTACAGGTCGTAGCCGACCGCCGCGATATGGCCCGATTGGTCCCTGCCGAGCAGGTTCCCGGCACCTCGGATCTCGAGATCGCGCATCGCGATCTTGAATCCCGATCCGAGCTCGGTGTGCTCGCCGATCGTCCGGAGCCGCTCGTAGGCCTGTTCGGAGAGGACACGGTCCGGAGGGAACAACAAGTAGGCGTAAGCACGCCTGCCTGCACGCCCGACCCTGCCGCGCAACTGGTGCAGNNCCGCTCTCGATGATCGTCGTGCAGACCAGCACGTCGTAGGCCCCTGCCCAGAAGTCGAGCACGACCTGCTCGAGGGTCCCTTCGTCCATCTGGCCGTGGGCAACGGCGATCCGGGCATCGGGGACGAGCGTGCGCAGCTCGGCGGCGACGCGCTCGATGTCGTGCACCCGATTGTGGACATAGAAGATCTGGCCCTCGCGCAACAGCTCTCGCCGGATCGCCTCGGCGACGGCGCGTTCGTCGTGCTCTCCCACGTAGGTGAGGATCGGCTGACGCTCTGACGGCGGGGTGGTTATAAGCGAGAGGTCCCGGATGCCCGTCAGGCTCATCTCGAGCGTGCGCGGGATCGGGCTCGCGGTCAAGGTCAGCACGTCGACGCCGATGGTCAGCTGCTTGATCGCCTCCTTGTGGGAAACCCCGAAGCGCTGCTCCTCGTCGACCACGAGAAGACCGAGCCTCTTGAAGCGGACGTCGGGCGTGAGGAGGCGATGGGTCCCGATCACGACGTCGACCGACCCTTTGGCCAGGCCGTCGACGACCTTGCGAGCCTCCGAGGTGGTGAGGAAACGGGACAGGACCTCGACTCGGATCGGGTACGGCGCGTACCTGTCGGAGAACGTCTGAAAGTGCTGCTGCGCGAGAAGCGTCGTCGGCACGAGGATGGCGGCCTGGTGCCCGTCCTGCACCGCCTTGAACACCGCGCGCACCGCGACCTCGGTCTTGCCGAAGCCGACGTCTCCGCAGACGAGCCGGTCCATCGGGAGGGCCTGCTCCATGTCGGCCTTCACGTCGTCGATCGCCTTGAGCTGGTCCGGGGTCTCCGGATAGAAGAAGGCCTGCTCGAGCTCGGTCTGCCAGGGTGTGTCGGGCGCGAACGCGTGGCCGGGAGTGGTCTGGCGTCGCCGGTACAACTCGACGAGCTCCTTGGCCACCTCCCGGACCGCGGCGCGCACCCGCGCCTTCTGGCGGGACCACTCCGTCCCACCCATCCGGTTGAGCGCCGGCGATTCGCCTCCGGTGTAGGGCGTGATGGCGTCGATCTGCTCGGAGGGCAGGTACAGCCTGTCGCCGCCGCGGTACTCGAGCAGCAGGTAGTCGCGCTCGGCGCCACCCATCGACCGGGTCACCATGCCGGCGAAACGGGCGACACCGTGCACGTTGTGGACGACGTAGTCGCCCGGGGCCAGGTCGTCGAAGAAACCTTCCGTCGCGCGCGGTCGCGGCCGCGCCTGTCGGTGCGGGCGCCGCCTCCCTGTCACGTCCGGCTCGGCGACGATGGCGAGCTTCGAGGAGGCGATGAGGCCTCCGCGGTCCAAGGGCGCGACGACGATGTGGACGCCCGGCCGGCGGATCTCGGCGTCGATCTGGTCCTGCGGCTCGTCGAGGAGGAGGCTGCACGAGAGGCCCTCGCCGTCGAGCACGGCAGCCATTCGTTCCGCGCTCCCGCGGCCGTCGGCGCAGATCACGACCCGGTTGCCTCTGTGGGCGAGCTCACCCAGGCGATGGGCGAGCCCGGCGGAATCGCCCAGTACCGGCGGCCAGCCCGAGGCCTGAAGCGTGACCGTGCGCGAGCTCTCGGCGACGGGGAGCAGCGACGCGACCTTGGCGGAGGTGTGCTGCAAGAGCCGGTCGAAGCCGAGGTGGAGCCTCGGCATCCCTTCGGTGATGTCGGTCGCCTGGAGCCCCCAGGTCGTCGCCAGGCTCTCGCTGAGCGCGACCTCCTCGTCCAAGAGCTCGGCCGCTCGGTCACGTAGGCGTCGCGGCTCGACGAGCACGATCCGCGAGCGCGCGTCGAGCAGGTCGGTGAAGAGGTGCTCCTCCGCGCTGAGCCACGGCATCCATGACTCCATGCCGTCGAAGAGCTCCCCGTCCGCGATCCTCGCGAAATTCTCGCGGGCGACCGGGGCGTCCAGGGACAGCTTCCGAGCGCGGTCGCGCACGTCTTCGGTGAGCACGACCTCGCGGCAGCCGAAGAGCTCGGCCTNNGCAGTCGACCCGAAGACGTCGATGATCCCGCCCCGGACCGCAAGCTCTCCCCGCGCCTCGACCTGGTACTCGCGCCGGTACCCGGCATGGACCAGGCGCGCCACGAGGTCCTCGGGGTCCAGTTCCGAACCCTGGCGGACCACGACCGGCTCGGCGTCTTCGACTCTCGGGCCGAGCCTTTGCAGAAGTGCGCGGATCGGTGCAACGACGACGCCTGTCCGGTGCTGCAAGCCGGAGCCCGGCTGGGGCATGGAGCCACCCGTCGAACCATGGCGCAGGCGCCACATCGTGCGAAGCCTGCGGCCCATCGTCTCGGTCGCGGGCGACACGCGCTCGAAAGGAAGTGTCTCCCATGCCGGCAGCAGCTCGACTGCGTCGGAGCCCAAGAACGGCGCCAGATCGTGCACGAGCTGCTCGGCCTCTCGGGCGGTCGCGGTCGCGACGAGCACCGTTGGCGACGTGCTCAGCTCGGCGAGGGCGGCCAGCACGACTGACCGCGCCGATTCTGGGACCGCGACGATGGCATCGTCGACACCGAGTAGCTCGGCGATGGCAGCCTCGCCGGCGAGCAGGCCGGGAAGGGCCGCAAGTGGTCGGGGGCTCATCTGCGGTTGGCTCACGCCCGCGTGTTGAACCTGTTCAATGCCACTTCAGGTCCCTCCAGGAGCAGGCACTCGACGGCATCGGCGGCCACCTCGACGGCTACGGAGATCAGGTCCCGGTCGGCACGCGAGGCACGCCTCAGCACATAGTCCGCCCCGGCAGCCGGGCTCGGGGGCTTGCCGACGCCGATGCGGACCCGGGCGAACTCGAGATGGCGGAGATGCGACTGGATCGAGCGAAGCCCGTTGTGGCCGGCGGTTCCTCCCCCGAGCTTGACGCGGACCACGCCCGGCTCGAGGTCCAGCTCGTCGTGAACGATCACCAGTGCGCCTGGAGCAAAGACGAGGGGGCCGCGACCACGCCCGCCCTCGCCGGAGCCCGGCGCTTCCTCAGCCCCGAGGTACCGCCGGGCGAGGGCCCTGACCGCGATACCCGACTCGTTCACATAAGTCTGGGGAACTGCCAGCACGAGAGCCTTGCCGCCGATGCGCACGACCGCGGTCTCGGCGCTCGAG
>PMZN01000068.1:0-1042 GCA_003170375.1 Acidimicrobiaceae bacterium
AGCGCAGGCAACCACGGCCTCGGCGTCGCGTGGGCATCGGCGCGTCTCGGCCGTCAGGCGACCGTCGTCGTGCCGGAGCACTCCTCAGCCGCGAAGCTTGCGGCGCTCCGGACCTACCCGATCGAGCTCGTCGAGCACGGCGCCGACTATGAGGCAGCCGAGAAGTACGCGCTGGAACTTGGAGCNNGGACAGGCGACGATCGGGCGCGAGCTCGACAGCCAGGCACCTGGCGAGCTGACTGTCGTCGCGCCTGTCGGCGGAGGCGGCCTCCTCGCGGGGCTGGCGCTGTGGGCACGATCGCGTCCGGGAGTCCGGCTCGCCGGCGTCGAGTCGAGCGAGTCCCGCGGGATCTCCGCCGCGGTCGCCGCCGGCCACATCGTGCACGTGCCGGTGGGCGACACGATCGCCGACGGGCTGGCGGGGAACCTCGAGCCGGGCTCGGTGACTGTGGGCCTGGTCGCCGGAGCACAGCTCGTCGCCGTCGACGACGACGAGCTCCGCGCCGCGATGCGCTGGCTGTTCGCCAATCACGGCCTCGTCACCGAGGGTTCTGGCGCAGCAGGGATCGCGGCGGTGCTAGGTGGCAAAGTCGACATCGCCGGGCGGCTCGTGGTCGTGGTCACGGGCCGCAACATCGCGGCGGACCGTTTCGCAAAGATCCTTCGGGGCGGCTGAACGGCCCGGCCCCGGGTTCGGGGCCAAGGTTCCGCGGGAGACCGCCCCCACGGCGGCCCGGCCGCTCAGTACCGGTATGCGTCCGACTTGTACGGGCCCTCGACCGGCACGCCGATGTACTCGGCCTGCTCGGTGGTAAGAGTCGTGAGATGCACGCCCAAGGCGTCGAGGTGCAGGCGCGCGACCTTCTCGTCGAGGTGCTTCGGCAGCACGTAGACCTTGGGCTCGTAGTCCTGCGGTTTGGTGAAGAGCTCGATCTGCGCCATGGTCTGGTTGGTGAAGGAGTTGGACATCACAAAGCTCGGGTGGCCGGTGGCACATCCGAGGTTCAGGAGCCTGCCCTCCGCCAGGATGATCACGGAGTGG
>PMZN01000068.1:1130-1326 GCA_003170375.1 Acidimicrobiaceae bacterium
TCGTCGACCGTCGCTACCTGGTAGCCGTCCATCGCCGCCTGGAGCGCGCAGATCGGGTCTATCTCGGCCACGACCACACGGGCGCCCTGGCCGCTCAGCGACTCGGCGCAGCCCTTGCCGACGTCCCCGTAGCCGCAGACGAGCGCGACCTTGCCGCCGATGAGCACGTCGGTCGCACGGTTGATGCCGTCGATCA
>PMZN01000068.1:1362-1895 GCA_003170375.1 Acidimicrobiaceae bacterium
ACGCCTGTCGTGGTCTCCTCGGTCACGCCCTTTATGTTGTTGGCGATATCGGTCCAGCGCCGCGGGTCCTCCGCCAGCGAGCGCTGGAGCAAAGCAAGGATCACGGCGAGCTCTTCGCTCTCCGCGCCCGCGGGGTCCGGCACGACGCCCGCCTTCTCGAACTCGACTCCCTTGTGCACGAGCAGCGTCGCATCCCCGCCGTCGTCGAGGATCATGTTCGGGCCCGCTCCCCCGGGCCACCGCAACATCTGCTCGGTGCANNNNAAGATGTTGCAGGACGCCCAGCGGACCTCGGCGCCAAGAGCGACGAGCGATTCGATCAGAACGGCCGTCTGAACCGTCATGTGCAAAGAGCCCGAGATCCGGGCTCCTTTGAGCGGCTGGGCCTCGGCCTGCTCGCGGCGGATCGCCATCAGTCCGGGCATCTCGTGCTCGGCAAGTTCGATCTCCTTGCGGCCGAAGCCGGCCAGGGAGAGGTCGGCCACTTTGAAGTCGAAGCTCATGCGATCTCCTTGCTCAGGCCGGCTGCGGCA
>PMZN01000068.1:1977-5785 GCA_003170375.1 Acidimicrobiaceae bacterium
CGTACGGAGGCGCTGCAGCTCGGCCGGGCCGTAGAGGCGGTAGCCCGAAGGCGACCGGCGCGGTGCGACGAGGCCCGCATCCTCGATGTAGCGCAGCATCCGGGCAGACCAGCCTGTCGTGGCCGCCGCCTCGTGAATCGTCAGCCCGTCGGGAGCCACATCCCCAACCCTACCACAATGATGATAAGGTTGTCACGGGGATTTCTGCCCCACGGGCGACTAACCTGCTCAAGGCCATGATCCTCTCCGACCAGACGATCCGTGAAGAGCTCGCTTGCGGCCGGATCGGCATCGACCCGCTCGGGGAGGGCTGCATCCAGCCTTCCTCGGTCGACCTGCACGTCGACCGTTACTTCCGCGTCTTCCGCAATCACAACTTGCGGGCAATCGACGTCAAGGAGGACCAGGAGGAGCTCACCGAGCTGGTCGCGATCTCCGAGGACGACGTCCTCATGCTGCATCCGGGCGAGTTCGTTCTCGGCTCGACGGTCGAACGGGTCCGCCTCCCGAACGACCTCGTCGGCCGCCTCGAGGGCAAGTCCAGCCTCGGGAGGCTGGGGCTCCTGATCCACTCGACGGCCGGTTTCGTGGACGCGGGGTGGGACGGCCATCTGACCCTGGAGCTCTCCAACGTGGCGAACCTCCCGATCACCTTGTATCCCGGAATGAAGATCGGCCAGATCAGCTTCCTCAAGATGACAACTCCCGCTGCGATACCCTACGGGTCCGCCGTGCTCGGCTCGAAGTACCAGCATCAACGCGGGCCGACCCCGAGCCGCTATTTCGAGAACTTCCGCGACCGCCAGGCCTGACCAGCGGGAGGCCGTGTGCTCACGAGGTACCCGATCGGCTTGGCCGCCACGGCGGTCGCGCTGGCGATAGCGGGCTCGCGCCTTTCGCACATCTTCCGGCTGGTCACCTCGGGCAAGCCGGCGACCGGCCGGTTGGCGCACAGGGCAAGGCGCGCCAAGCTCGAGCTGGAGGAGGTCGTCGGGCAGCGCAGGCTGCTGCGCTGGGCGTTGCCCGGAGCGGCGCACGCGTTCACCTTCTGGGGCTTTGGCGTGCTCATCCTCACGATCATCGAGGCCTACGGAGGGCTGTTCCGGCACAACTTCGCGGTCCCGGGCATCGGCCACGCGGCCTTCATCGGCTTCATCGAGGACTTCTTCGCCTGCGCGGTGCTGGTCGCCGTGTGCGTGTTCAGCATCATCCGCCTCCGCTCTTCCCCGAAACGGAAAGGTCGCGCCTCCCGCTTCTACGGCTCGCGCACGGCCACCGCATGGATCACGCTCGGGATGATCGCTCTCGTGGTCATCACCCTCCTCGTGTACCGCGCGGCTCAGACCAACACGGGCGACTTCGCCTACGGCTGGTGGGCCTTCGCCTCCCACGGCCTCGGGCAGGCACTGCGGCCGCTCGGCGTGCCGGCCAACCGGACGATCGAGACGGTCTTCGTCGACCTGAACGTCGTCGTGGTCATGTCGTTCCTGGTGCTGGTCGTGTACTCCAAGCACCTTCACATCTTCATGGCACCGTTGAACGTCGCCTTCACGCGTCAGCCCTCACGCCTCGGCGCCCTCGACAAGACCCCCGAGATCGACCTCGAGGCGATGGACGAGGACACGATCTTCGGTGCCGGCAGGATCGACCATTTCACCTGGAAGCAGCTCCTCGACCTCGTGACCTGTACCGAGTGCGGCCGCTGCCAGAGCCAGTGCCCGGCTTGGAACACCGGCAAGCCCCTCTCTCCCAAGCTTCTCGTCATGGACCTGCGGGAGGAGCTGTTCAGGGGCACCAAGCAGGCACTCGTGCCGAACGTCATCGCCGACGACGTCCTCTGGGCCTGCACTACTTGCGGCGCGTGCGTCGAGGAGTGCCCGGTCGACATCGAGCATGTCGACGCGATCATCGACATGCGCCGTTACGAGGTCCTGAACAAGGCCCGTTTCCCGTCCGAGGCCGCGTCGATGCTGCGCAACGTCGAGAGCCGGGGCGACCCGTGGGGCCTCGGGGCCGCGAAGCGGCTCGAGTGGACCGCCGGCCTGGACTTCGAGGTCCGGGTCGTGGCCGGCTCGATCCCCGACGACGTCGAGTACCTCTTCTGGGTCGGGTGTGCCGGGGCACTCGACGAACGGGCCCGCGAGACGACCCGGTCGATAGCCCGCCTCTTGCACCTGGCCGGCGTGAGCTTTGCCGTCCTCGGTCCCGCCGAGTCATGCACGGGTGACCCGGTTCGCAGGCTCGGCAACGAGTACCTGTTCCAGGTGCAGGCTCACCGGAACATCGAGACGCTGACGGCTGCCGGCGCGCACAAGGTCATCGCCTCGTGCCCGCACTGCTTCAACTCGCTGTCAAAGGAGTACCCGGCTCTCGGCGGCAACTTCGAGGTGATCCACCACACCCAGCTGCTNNGATCTACGACCCGCCGCGCTCGGTCATCGCTTCGGTGCCCGGAGTCAGCCCGGTCGAGATCGGGCGCTGCCGAGAGCGCAGCTTCTGCTGCGGAGCCGGAGGAGCCAGGATGTGGCTCGAGGAGCCCCAGGGCACGCGCATCAACCTGGAGCGCACCGACGAGGCGATCGCCACGGGCGCGGACGTCGTGTCGACGGCCTGCCCCTACTGCATGATCATGTTGGACGACGCCGTCAAAGCGCGCGGCCGGGAAGAAGACGTCAAGGTCCTCGACGTCGCCCAGCTCCTCGAGCGCTCGATGGACGTTCCTGCTGTCAGCTAGTCCTGCCGTTTGGGTATCGGCGCTCCAGGTCATCCGTCTCCTCGCGGCTGATGCACGCGACAATGACCGCCATGGCTAGGTCTGCCTGGCAGAGCCACTGGCACAAGCACCCAGGCGTGCGATCCGGTGCTCAGCTCTCTCGCGGCGAGCGAGCGGCCGACCGCATGCGCAACATGATGGGGTCTTGGCCCTTCGTGTTCGGTTTTTTCGCGGTCATGATCGCGTGGGCTCTTGTCAACACGCTTCTCTTCGAGCATGTCCTTCACCACAAGGCGTTCGACCCGTACCCGTACATCCTGCTGAACCTGTTCCTCTCGATGATGGCCGGCGTCCAGGCTGCAGCTCTTCTGATCGCCGCCAAGCGAGCTGACGCAATCTCCTCCGAGGTGGCTCTTCACACCGCGAGCAACACGGACGACATCAAGACACTGATCCAGGAGAACACGGCCCTTACCTCCCAGGTGAAGAAGAACACGGATCTTCTCGACGAGATTCATCTGCACGTGGCCAACATCGGCCGGAAGGTTGGAGCAGAGATGGGTCACTTCGCCCCTGGCGACCCGCCATCGACGGAACCTGAGCCCACGTCCTAATTGTCAGCGCCGATCGTCGAATCGGGCATGGCGCCGCGGCGACCCCTTCTTCGTTGAGAACCGGTCGTGCAGGCGCTCACCTCTCGGCGTCGCTAAGTAGCGCCTGGAGACTCGCCGGAGCGGCTTCGACGACATCACGAACGAACTCGTTCGCTGCGCTCTCCAAGCAGGCGAGCATCGCGAGGACGGGCACCTGCTCGGCGAGCGCGGGCCTGGTCATCGCCCACACCTGGCGCGCCGGCTGAGCGCCCTTGAGCCTCCGGACGGCGACACCGGGATGGAGCGAGGAGCCGAGCGCGAGCATGGGCACGAAGGCCACCCCGAGGCCGGCAGCGACAAAGCCCTGGGCGGTCGGGTACTCGTCCGCGTCGATGGCGTACGTGGGCCGGAACCCGGCCCGCATGCAGGCGGCCTCGATGACGAGCTGGCAGTGGCCCGGACAGGAGCTGACCCCGATCCAGCGCTCCGAGGCGAGAAGTGC
>PMZN01000068.1:5855-6575 GCA_003170375.1 Acidimicrobiaceae bacterium
ACGACAAGGTCGAGGGCGATGTTGGGATGCAGTGCCTGGAAGGCGGCAAGCGCGCCGGGCACGAGCGAGGAGCCGGCCGTCGGGAACGCACCGAGCCGGATCCGGCCGCTATGGCCGGAGGCCAGCGCGGCGAGGGCGTCCTCGGCGTCCTGGATCGAGGCGAGCACGCGGGTCGTGTGCTCGCAGAGCAGCAGTGCGGCGTCTGTCGGTCGCACCCCCCGGCCCACCCGCTCGAAGAGCCGGACGCCGGTCTCTCGCTCGAGCGCGCTCATCTGCTGGCTCACAGCCGAGGGCGAGTAGCTCAGGAGCGCCGCGGCAGCCGACACCGAACCGGTCTCCACGACGGCTTGAAGGGCCTTCAGACGACGGACGTCGATCACGGAACAATTAAGCCATACTGAAGTGTCATTCGCAACTAGTTGCTTGTTCTTCAGGATGGACGGCCCATAATGGCCACATGGAGTCTTCGCGAGCGTTGTCGGAGTTGCTGGCATGATCTGGCTGGTGGTTGCCCTCGTGGTTGTCGGCCTGCCCCTGGCGGCCCTGCTGTTCGGTGCGGACAGCCGGGACGGGCGTGACTGGAAACCGCTCTGCGGGTTGCCCAGCCCCTCGCCCGACGCGGATTGGCCTTCCCCGGACACAGTGCGGGAGACCGGCAGGTTCGTGCCACGGCGCGAGCTGGTCAAGCAAAGCTGAGGGCGCGCTACGGCCACCCGTAGA
>PMZN01000068.1:6597-13222 GCA_003170375.1 Acidimicrobiaceae bacterium
GGTAGTCGGGCGAGCAGCGCTCCGGGGAGCAGGATCTTGGAGCGGCGCACCCCGGACCCGATGAGAACGACATCGGTCTCGACAACCCTACGGTCGACGAGCACGGGCCAGATGGACGGAAGGCCGATGGGCGTGATCCCGCCATATTCCATGTCGGTCAGCTCCGTGGCGCGGGCCATCGGGAGAAACGACGCCTTGCGTACGTCGAGGAGCCGCTTGACGACCTTGTTGATGTCGGCGCGGGTGGTGGCGAGCACGACGCAGGCCGCCAACCGCTCGATCCCCTCGCGCTTGCCGCCGACGACGACGCAGTTGGCGAGCGAGTCGGGCTCAACTCCGAACTCCTGCTGTGTCGTGACCGTGTCGGAGAGGGCCGGATCGATCTCGACCACCCCGACATCGTCGAGCAAGCCCGCCGCAGCCAGTGCCCTCAGGGTCGGCTCGGCCAACAGATCGGGCCGGCCCGATGCCGGGACGCTCGAGAGGCTGCCGAGCTTGAACGTTCCCATCTCGTTCATCCTGCCACCCGGTTCGGGCACCGCCGTCGCCCGACCAGGCTGAGGCTGGGGTCGGCAGTTACTTCGCCGTAACCGGTCCCGCTTGAGCCGCGACCGCTGCCGCCGCTGCCGCGACCGCGGCGGGGTCACCAAGGTAGCGGCCCTCGACAAAGTTGAGCTGGTCGTCCAGCGTGATGATCCGCGGCCACCCAGTCGGGATGTCCAGGTCGACGATGTCGTCCTCCGAGATGTGCTCGAGGAACATCGTCATGGCCCGGATGCTGTTGCCGTGGGCGACGACAAAGGGCGTGATCCCCGCCAGCAGCTCCGGCCCGAGGACGTCCTCCCAGTAGGGCACCATTCGGCGCACCACGTCTGCCAGGCACTCGGCAGCAGGCAGCGCGCCCGGGGGGACGTCGCGGTAGCGGGGATCGTGCACCGGGTGGCGCGGGTCGCCGAGTTCCAGAGACGGCGGCGGCGTCGCGTAGCTCCGGCGCCAGAGCTTCACCTGCTCGGGCCCGAAGGCGGTCACCGCCTCCTTCTTGTTGCCGCCCTGCAGGGCCCCGTAGTGGCGCTCGTTCAACCGCCAGTTCCGCCGTACCGGGAGAAACGAGAGGCCCATCTCGTCGAGGGCGATGTTCGCCGTGCGGACCGCCCGGGTCAGCACCGAGGTGTGAACGGTGTCGATGCGCAGCTCGGTCTCCTCGGCCAGCAGCTGCCCGGCAGAGCAGGCCTCGGCTTCGCCCTTCTCGCTCAGGTCGACATCTGTCCAGCCTGTGAAGCGGTTCTCGGCGTTCCAGGTACTCTCGCCATGGCGCAAAACGATCATCGTGGACATGTCCCGAGGCTATCCTCCCCCTCTTTCGCGACACGAATCCGGGTCGCTGCACACCGTGAAGGCCGCCCTCGACCGCTCTGACCAGCGATCTTCGCCATCGACGAGGCGTTGCGCCCGCTTAGCCGACACCTTGACAATCGCACACTCAAGTTTGCTATACTTTCCCCTGTACGAAGGACGTGCGGGTGCCGACACGTGTCGCATCCTTAGAAGTGGAGGCTTTCAGAAAATGTCCAAGGCCGTCGGAATCGACCTCGGCACGACCAACTCGGTGGTCGCATTCCTCGAGGCGGGCGAGCCCACGGTTATACCGAACGCAGAAGGCGGGCGGACTACTCCGTCGATCGTGGGATTTGCCAAGTCCGGTGAGGTGCTCGTCGGCGAGGTCGCAAAGCGACAGGCGATCACGAACCCGGATCGGACCGTCCGTTCTGTGAAGCGTCAGATGGGGACGAGCTGGTCGATCGACATCGACGGCAAGCCCTACAAGGCCCAAGAGATCTCCGCGAGGATCCTGCAGAAGCTGAGGCGCGATGCCGAGGCCTTCCTGGGAGACACCGTCAACCAGGCCGTCATCACGGTTCCCGCCTACTTCGACGACGCCCAGCGCACCGCTACGAAAGAGGCCGGCCAGATCGCCGGGCTCGAGGTTCTCCGCATCATCAACGAGCCGACGGCAGCCGCACTCGCCTACGGCCTCGACAAGGAGCGCTCCGACCAGACCGTGCTCGTGTTCGACCTCGGTGGCGGCACCTTCGACGTGTCGGTCCTAGAGATCGGCGAGGGCGTCTTCGAGGTGAAGTCGACCTCTGGCAACACCCATCTCGGCGGGGACGACTGGGACCAGCGCGTCATGGACTGGCTGGTCAAGACATTCAAGGACACCGAGGGTGTCGACCTCTCCAACGACAAGATGGCCCTGCAGCGTCTCAAGGAAGCGGCCGAGAAGGCCAAGATCGAGCTTTCGGCCGTCCAGGAGACGACGATCAACCTCCCCTTCATCACCGCCACCAACGAGGGCCCGAAGCACCTCGACGTAAAGCTCTCCCGGGCGAAGTTCCAGGAGCTCACGGCCGACCTCGCGGATGCCTGCAAGGGACCCTTCCAGCAGGCCATCCAGGATTCGGGCTTGGCCGCCAGCGACATCGACCATGTCGTTCTGGTCGGAGGATCCACCCGGATGCCCGCCATCTACGACCTCGTTGTGCAACTCGCCGGCAAGGAGCCCCACAAGGGCGTCAACCCCGACGAGGTCGTCGCTGTCGGCGCTGCCATCCAGGCCGGCGTCCTTAAGGGCGAGGTGAAGGACATCCTGTTGCTGGACGTCACTCCGCTCAGCCTCGGCATCGAGACCAAGGGCGGGATCACCCACCGGCTCATCGAGCGCAACACGACCATCCCCACCAAGCGCTCCGAGATGTTCACCACCGCCGACGACAACCAGCCCTCGGTCGAGATCCACGTCCTCCAGGGCGAGCGCGACATGGCCATGTACAACAAGACGCTGGGCAAGTTCCAGCTCGTCGACCTGCCGCCGGCGCCTCGCGGCGTGCCGCAGATCGAAGTCGCGTTCGACATCGACGCGAACGGGATCGTCCACGTCTCCGCCAAGGACCTCGCCACGGGGAGGGAGCAGTCGATCACCATCACCGGCCAGACGTCGCTCCCCAAGGACGACATCCAGCGGATGGTGCGCGACGCCGAGCAGCACGCTGCTGAGGACCGCCAGCGCAAGGAAGAGGCCGAGACCCGTAACAACGCGGACGCTCTCGTCTACCAGACCGACAAGCTGGTGAAGGACCAGGGCGACAAGGTCCCCGCGGAAGACCGCGAGCGGGTCGAGAGCGCTCTCAAGAGCCTGCGCGAGGCGAGCGCCGGGACCGATTACGAGCGGATCCGCCGCGACACCGAGACGCTCCGCACCGCCTCGCAGGCCTTCGGTCAGCGCCTCTACGAGCAGGCATCCCAGCAGCAGGCAGCTAGCGGCTCGGGAAGCGACGGCTCGGGCGGCTCATCCAGCTCGGGCGGCTCGAGCGGGCCCTCCGACGACGAGGTCGTCGACGCCGAGATCGTCGACGATCCGGGCACGGCGGCTTCGTGACCCGCAAAGCAGACGATCCGAGGTCGTCGCCGGACGCGGTCGAGACTGCGCCGGATGCTCCGGAGAACATCTCCGGTCCACTCAGCGCGGACGAGGCCGCCCCCGCCGGCGACGACCACGAGCCGGTCGAGCAACTGGACCTGCCACTCGACGCGATCCTGGATTGGGGAACCGATCCCAACAAGGCCGAATCGGAGCTGGAAGCCCAGGCTGCCGAAGCCCTCGTGGCCGCAGAGCGCGACGAGTACCTCGAAGCTCTCCAGCGGCTGCAGGCCGACTTCGACAACTTCCGCAAGCGCTCCATGCGCCAGCAGACCGACCTCTTGGAGCACGCCACCGAAGGGCTGTGCGTGCGGCTGCTTCCCGTGCTCGATGCACTGGACCTTGCGATCGCTCATGTCCGCAGCCAGGCGGAACCGAGTGACTCGGACAAAGCCCTCGAGCAGATCGACTCGCTGCTTCGCGACATCCTCGCCCGCGAGGGCGTCGAACGGATCGACGCCGTGGGCGTGCCGTTCGACCCCACGATCCACGACGCCGTCGGCACCCTCCCGACAGAGCCGCCGCCGGCCGCAATTGCCGCACACGCACCGAGCCGGGGTGACACCGCCAAGCTCGCCAAGGCGGGCAAGCCGGCCAAGGCGGCCGCCCATAGCGACGGGCCGGCCGTCGTCCAGGTCATGCGGGCCGGGTACCGGTTGAAGTCCAAGGTCCTCAGGCCGGCGATGGTCTTCGTCGGAGGCTGAGGAGCACCGCCATGGCACCCCAGCGGGACTGGTACACGACCGACTACTACAAGACACTCGGCGTTTCCGACAAGGCGACCGACAAGGAGCTGCGCCGCTCCTATCGCAAGCTCGCGAAGGAGTTCCATCCGGATTCGCACCCGGGCTCCGAGGAGCGCTTCAAGGCGATCTCAGCGGCTTACGACGTCCTCGGCGACCCCGAGAAGCGCAAGGAGTACGACGAGATCCGCCGTCTCGGTCCCTTGAGCAACCTCGGCGGCTTCGGCGGGTCCGGCGGCGGTGATGGCGGCAACTTCAATTTCCGGATCGATGACCTTTCGGACATCTTCGGCGGCCTTTTCGGCAGGGCGGGGCGCGCGAGCGGCGGGCGCGCCACGTCCGGCAGCGGCCCGCGGCGCGGCCACGATCTCGAGGCCGAGCTCCACCTGTCGTTCCAGGAGGCGGTCGACGGGGTCGTCACGACTGTCAACGTCGCGAGCGGGACACGGTGCTCGAACTGCAACGGTTCAGGTTCGCGTCCGGGCAAGGCCCCCGTGATGTGCCCCCGCTGCAACGGGCTCGGCGTGCTGAACGACAACCAGGGCATGTTCTCGCTGTCTTCGCCGTGCCCGGACTGCCAGGGCCGTGGGACCCGCATCGTCGATCCCTGTCCGGCCTGCAACGGCACGGGTCTCGAGCAAAGGCAACGACAGGTCAAGGTCCGGATCCCCGCCGGGGTGGAAGACGGCCAACGCATCCGCGTGAAAGGACGCGGCGCGCCGGGGGCCAACAATGGGCCGGCGGGCGATCTCTACGTCGTCGTGCACGTCGCAGCGCACCCGCTGTTCGGGCGCAAGGGACGCAACCTCACGCTCACGGTCCCGATCACCTACCCCGAGGCGGCGCTTGGCGGTGCGATCACGGTGCCTTCGCTTACTGAGCCCGTCACCCTCAAGATCCCGCCCGGAACCCGTCAAGGCCGGACCTTCAGGGTAAAGGGCAGAGGGATCACGAGCGGGTCGTCGACCGGCGACCTCCTCGTCACCGTCGACGTCGTCGTCCCGGCTCATCTGACCGAGGACCAGCGCAATGCCGTCGAGGCGCTCGCAAAGACGCTTGACTCCTCACCTCGACACCACCTGGGGGTGTGAACATGGCCTACGACCCGTCGTCAGAAGGCTTCGGAGAACGCTCGACGCGCGCCGTCTACGTCATCTCGGTTGCGGCAGAGCTCGCCGGCGTCCACCCTCAGACGCTCCGGATCTACGAGCGCAAAGGTCTCTTGGACCCGGCCCGGACCGGAGGGGGCAACCGCCGTTACAGCGAGGCCGACATCGCGCACCTGCGGCGTATCCAACAGCTCACCGCTGCCGGGCTGAACCTGGAAGGCGTGCGGCGCGTGATGGCGCTCGAGATCGAGATCAGCCGCCTGCGCGCCGAGCTCGAAGTGACCCGCGAGGCTGCGCGCGAGGCGATCGAGCAGACCCACCGCCAGTACCGGCGCGATCTCGTACCGGTCTCGACCGGCTACCTGCCGGCCCGGCGAACGACCGGCAGGTAGCCGCCGCGGCGCACCGAGCCGTGCGGGACGCACACGAGCAGATCCGAGGATCAGAAGAGAAATGGCGCTTGACCCGAACCGTTGGACCTTGAAGACCCAGGAAGCGGTACGGGAAGCGATCGCGCTCGCGAGGGACTCGCACAACGCGGAAGTCGCCCCTGACCATCTCTTGTCAGCGACACTGTCCCAAGATGGCGGGGTTGCGATTCCCCTCCTCGACAGTCTCGGGATCGCACCGTTGTCGGTTCGCAACCGGATCGCCGAGTCGCTCGCCAAGATCCCGAAGGCCTACGGCATCTCCGAGCCGTCGCTCAGCCGTGAGCTGTCTCAAGCCTTCGACCGGGCAGACGTCGCTCGCAAGGAGATGGGCGACGAGTACCTCTCGGTGGAGCACCTGCTGCTCGCTCTCTCTGACCGTCTCGGGGTCAGCCGCGACGACCTTCTCCGGGCGTTGCAGACCGTCCGTGGCAGCCACCGCGTCATCTCGCAAAGCCCCGAGGAGCAGTACCAATCGCTGGAACGCTACGGCCGTGACCTGACCGACCTCGCGAGGCGCGGCAAGCTCGATCCGGTCATCGGGCGCGACGACGAGATCCGTCGCGTGATCCAGGTCCTCTCGCGGCGCACCAAGAACAACCCGGTGCTGATCGGCGAGCCCGGGGTCGGCAAGACGGCGATCGTCGAAGGCCTTGCCACCCGCATCATCGAAGGCGACGTTCCCGAATCGCTGAAGAACAAACGGGTCATCGGCCTCGATCTCGGTTCACTGGTAGCCGGCGCCAAGTACCGCGGAGAGTTCGAGGAGCGCCTGAAGGCCGTGCTGAAGGAGATCTCGGACTCTGAAGGCGAGATAGTCACCTTCATCGACGAGCTGCACACGATCGTCGGTGCCGGCGCCGCCGA
>PMZN01000195.1:0-15452 GCA_003170375.1 Acidimicrobiaceae bacterium
ACATAATGCCCGATCCGCGCTCGATCCGCCCTGGATCACGCAGTGGCGCGAGGCGAGCAGAGCGAGACGGTTATTTCGCCTTAGGCACGCCCGGCTCGACACGAGCCGCGTCACTCCGCGGGCTCCGCGAGCTCAATAGAGTGGGGCGACACGTAGTTACATCATCGGTCCTGCCAGGTTTGACGTCTGCATGATCAGGCGTCCGGCTTGTCGAAATGCGCAGGAGTTCACTGTCATACCCGGCCTCGTCCCAGTTGGCTATGCGCCTCGTGCCACACGCGTGCCACACCGAGTGGCACGAAGGGCGAATTGAGGGTCACCAGTGAGTAAGGTCGGTCAAACCTGAAATGGCCCGTGAGCTGCTGTTTCAGGCACATTTCCTGGTGGGCGCTGCAGGACTTGAACCTGCGACCTCAGCCGTGTGAAGGCTGCGCTCTAACCACCTGAGCCAAGCGCCCTACTAGCCAATGCTGCACGTGCGGGGTTGTGAGCGACTCACCGCCACCACGCACGCGCCTCGCCAACATCGTACCCATCCGAGACGCCCAAGAAACAGGGCGGGGCGTATTCGCTCTCCCCGCGCGGCTCGCGAAAGTGCGCCCGAGCCGCTGTCGAACGCGACAGCTACCCTGGACACCATGGCGGACGAGGACGAACCCGAGCCCGACGAGCCAACGCCCGAGGAGATCGAAGCCGGCGTCGGTGGCACCAATGGCTGGAGCGAAAGGGTCCGACGCAACTTCGGCGGCCAGCGGTTCCTCCGACCCGGCACGTCGGGTAGGAGGTCGCTCGCGGGGACGGACTCTGCACGACGTGGCCTGTCCACCAGGACGAGTTCGGACGAGACCAGGGCGGCCGTGAATTACCTCGACCCGACCGAGCGTCGCGTCGCGATCATGGCGACGATCTTCGAGCTCACCTTGACCCTGGTCGTCGTCGTTCCCTACCTGACGCACAACCACAACCGGTCGACGAGCGACCTCAAGACCCTCAGCGCAGTGCACGTGTTCCTGATCGAGGGGATCGTCCTGTTCCTCTTCCTTCTGATCGGGACCTTACTTAGGCGCAGAGCCCTCTTCGGCTTCGCGTCGCTGCTCGTAGGCGCCTGGCTGTTGCAGATCAAGGCCCTCTTCATCCTCGGCATCGCGTACGTCGGCCTCGGGATGTGGCTCATCGTGAAGGGGCTCAAGTTCGCCAGAGGTCAAGGCCAAGGCGCCGCACGCAAGCCTGCCGCGCAACCTAGGCAGAGGAGGTCTCACAAGAGCGACAAGGTGGTCGCGAGCCGGGCCGCGCCAAAGCCCAACAAGCGTTACACGCCGCCAAAGGCGCCGCGCCGACCCGCGCCCAAAAAGCCCGCACCCGCTCGCGCCGAGACCCCGAAGCACTGACCGCTGCCAAGACCGCGAGCGTGCCGCCAACAGGCGGCCCGGTCCGCGTCGGCCGCCCTCCCGCCCGTTTCCGCAGCTGAAGTGCCCGCTCTTCGACAGCCGGGTGCTAGAAACACACCTGTGATCCCCGACGAGCTCGCCGGCCGGCGAATCGCCGTTACCGGGGCGACGGGCTTCCTCGGAACAGCGCTCGTCGAGCGGTTGCTTCGCAGCGTGCCCGAATGCGAGGTAGTCGTGGTCGTCCGGCCCGGCCAGCACCAAGGACCCGCCGAACGCACTCGGCGAGAGGTCCTGCGCAACGACTGCTTCGACCGACTCCGCGGCGAGCTCGGCGAGCGTTTTGACGATGTGATCGCCGGCCGTCTCCACACGATCGCCGGCGACGTGGCAAAAGACGGGCTAGCACTCGACGAGGCCGGGCGAGCGTTGCTCGGCTCTTGTGACATCGTCATCCACGCTGCGGCGTCTGTGACCTTCGACGCGCCCCTGGACGGCGCGGTCGAGGTGAACCTGCTCGGCCCCACACGCGTCGCCGACACGTTGAACGAGCTCGCCAGTGAACGGGCCACAAGGAAAGGCGAAGCGGAGAGCCTGCCCCATCTCATAGCGGTCTCCACGGCGTACGTGAACAGCGGCCACAAGGGTGACGCCGCCGAAGAGCTCATCACCTCCTCCAAGTTCGTCTCCAAGATCGACTGGCGGGCCGAGGTGCGAGCTGCCCGGCGAGCTCGTGCAGACGAGGATGCGGCCAGCCGGAGCCCGGAACGCCTGACAGCGTTTCACCGCTCGGCGCGGTCCGAGCTCGGGGCGGCCGGCACCGCTCTGTTGGCCGAAAAGACCGAGCACCTGCGGGCCGACTGGGTCCGTGACCGGATGGTGGCACTCGGCCGCGGCCGTTCCCGAGCCCTCGGCTGGCCCGATGCCTACGCCTTCACGAAGTCGCTCGGCGAGAACGCACTGCTCGACATCCGGGGCGACCTGCCGGTGACCTTCGTCCGACCCTCGATCGTCGAGTCCGCGCTCTCCCAACCGCGTCCCGGATGGATCCGGGGTTTCCGGATGGCGGAACCTGTCATCATCTCCTACGCAAAGGGCCTGCTCAAGCAGTTCCCAGGAGTCCCCGAAGGCATCGTGGACGTCATCCCCGTCGATCTCGTCGTCGCGGCTCTGATCGCGGTGGCAGCCAAGGGCCCGGACCAGTCCGGGCCGACGGTCTATCAGGTCGCCTCAGGTGCACGGAACCCACTGCACTACGGCCAGTTGGTCGACCTCGTCGAGCGCTGGTTCACCGAACGACCCCTCTACGACAACCGTGGCCAACCAATCGTCGTCCCGAAGTGGTCCTTCCCCGGCCGCGGTCGCGTCCAGGGCCAGCTGCGCCGCGCGACTCGAGCCCTAGGTGCGGCCGAGCGCCTCGTCAACTCGCTCCCCTTGCGAGGTGAGCGAGCAGAAGGGGCCGCGCGTCTCGAGGAGCGACGGTCCGAGGCCGAAAGAGCCCTCGGCTATGTCGAGCTGTACGGTGCCTACAGCGAGACCGAGGCGCGCTTTCGCATGGACAGGACCGTGCAGCTCTTCGAGAGTCTCGACCCGGGTGACCAGGCCGCGTTCTGCTTCGACCCGGCAGTGATCGACTGGCCCGTGTACATCGAGGACGTCCATCTGCCCTCGGTCGTCGAGCACGCCAGGGTCCGAACCACCGCAGCCGGCAAGCGGACGATGGCAAGCCGCGAACAGCGTTCGTTGAAGGCGATCTTGTCCGACCAGCCTCGGTGCGCAGCGTTCGACCTCGAGAACACACTCATCGCCTCCAATGTCGTCGAGAGCTACGCATGGCTGGCGACCAGACACCTCGAGCGAGTGGAGCGCGCCCGGGTTGTCGCGGGCCTGCTGGCAGAGGGACCGAGGCTGCTCAGGCTCGACCGCCGCGACCGGAGCGACTTCCTGCGGGCCTTCTACCGCCGCTACGAGGACGCCCCCGTCGATCAGCTCCGTCTCGACAGCTACGAGCTGTTCAGCGATCTGCTCGGCCTCCGGGCCTTCCCGGAGGCGATCGCCCGCGTACGCCGCCACCGGGCCCTCGGTCACCGCACTCTTTTGATCACGGGCGCTCTGGACTTCGTCGTCGAGCCCCTCCGACCGCTGTTCGACGAGATCGTCTGTGCACGCATGGCCGAGCGCGACGGCAAGTTCACCGGTGAGCTCACCCAAGCTCCTCCGACCGGTGAGGCCCGGGCCATGCTGCTCGATGAGTTCGCGCGCGCCCAAGGCCTCAGCCTGGCCGACACCGTGGCGTACGCGGACTCGACAAGCGATCTCCCGATGCTCGAAGCGGCCGGCTTCCCGGTGGCGATCAACCCCGAAGCCAAGCTCGCGGCGATCGCCCGTCGCCGGGGCTGGTTCATCGAGCACTGGGAGCGAGCCGCTGGAGGGCCGAGGCGGACACTCGCAATCGCGACCCGCCGCCCGGGCCTGCAGACGAGACCGGCCAACTGGCTCACAACCTTTCCGACCGGAGAGCCCCGATGAAGGCCCTGAAGTTCGAACGGAACGTGCCACGCTTCGCGGCGGCGCGCGTCGCGTCGGCGGTTGCCGGATCCGGCAAGGGAGTCCGCGTCGGCCCTCTCGCGCTTGTCGAGCTCGACCCTGTCGAGATTCCCGGTCCCGGCTGGGTGCGGGTCCGACCCCGGCTCGCCGGTATCTGCGGCTCCGATCTTGCGACCTTGGATGGTCGCAGCTCCCGCTATTTCGAGCACATCGTCAGCTTTCCTTTCATTCCCGGTCACGAAGTCGTCGGCGATGTCGAGGGTGGCACGCTGGACGGTCGCCGGGCGGTGATCGAGCCCGTGCTCGGCTGCGAGGCTCGCGGCATCGACCCTCCGTGCGCCGGCTGCGCCGCCGGTCGAAAGGGCTCGTGCGAGCGGATCGCGTTTGGTCACCTGCGTCCCGGTCTCCAGACCGGCTATTGCCGTGACACTGGCGGTGGCTGGTCGACGGGGCTGGTCGCGCACGAAAGCCAGCTCCACGCGGTCCCCGATGACTTCTCAGACGAAGCGGCCGTCATGGTCGAACCCGCCGCCTGCGCGGTCCACGCGGCCCTTGCCTCCGACATCACCGGCGGGGAGCGGGTCGTCGTGCTGGGCGCCGGGACCCTCGGGCTCTGCGTGATCGCGGCCTTGAGGGCACTTTGCCTCCCGGGTGCCCTCGTCGCGGTGGCCAAGCATCCCAATCAACGCAAGCTCGCGCGCGACCTCGGCGCCGACCAGGTCGTCAAGCCAGGCGAGCACAAGCGAGCAGCCCGACGGCTCTCGGGCTCGCTCGCTCTCGAATCGGACAATGGGGTCATCGAGCGGCTCACCGGTGGGGTCGACCTCGTCGTGGACTGCGTGGGGAGCTCGGGCTCCTTGGAGCAGTGCCTCGAGGTCGTGCGCCCCGGCGGCCGGATCGTGCTCGTCGGAATGCCGGGCGTCGTGAGGTTGGACCTCGCTCCACTGTGGCAGCGCGAGATCGAGCTGCGCGGCGCCTACGCTTATGGGAGTGAGGACCGACCCGAAGGGCCACGGTCGACCTTCCAGCTCGCCTTGGAGCTCGTGCGCGAGGCGCGCCTCGAGCGCCTCGTATCGGCGCGCTACCCGCTCGAGCGCTACGAAGAGGCCGTCGCGCATGCCGCCGCGGCTGGGTGTCGCGGCGCAGTGAAGATCGTGTTCGACATGCGTAAGGGGGGGTCCGGCCCGGGCACGCCAAGCACAAGTGCCGGAAGGCCGAATGCGGCCAGCACAACCAAGGAGGCAAAGTGAGCCCTAGGCCCGGCTTCGTCCTCGAGGTCGACCGATCGACTCCGGCGACGTTGATTTGGCATGGTGAAGGCTTCCGGCTCGAACGGCTTCCCGTCGGGACCCGGGTCGTCTACGGGCCCGAGCCCCTCCCCCCTCTCGCCGATCCCGACCAAGCCATCCGACATGCCCTCGACAACCCCCTCGGTGACTCCAAGCCGCTGCAAGCTCTGCTCTTTCCGGGCATGCGGCTGACGATCGCGTTCGACGACATCTCGCTCCCGCTTCCTCCCATGCGCGCCCCCGACGTGCGCCAGCGGGTTATCGAAGCGGTCCTCGACCTGGCGGCGGACGCGGGCGTCGACGATGTCGTGCTGATCGCAGCGCTCGCTCTGCACCGCCGGATGACCGATCCGGAGCTCCGCCACGCTCTCGGCGACCGCGTTTTCGAGGCCTTCGCCCCCCACGGCCTGTTGATGCAGCACGACGCCGAGGATCGGTCGAACCTCGTCGACCTCGGGGTCACCGACCACGGTGAGGACGTCGAGATCAACCGCCGGGCGGCCGAGAGCGACCTGCTGATCTACGTGAACATCAACCTCTCCGCCATGGACGGGGGGCACAAGTCGGTCGCAACGGGTCTCGCCTCCTACAAGAGCATCAAGCACCACCACAACGTNNAACTGGCGCATGGGGAGGTTCATCGCCGAATCAGGTGTGAAGCTGTTCCAGATCGAGACGACGCTCAACACCGACACCTTCCCCAAGGAGCTCGGCTTCCTGCAAAAGCGCGAGTGGGAGTGGTCGCTCAAGGACCGAGCCAGCTTCCTGGCAACCTCCAGCGCTCTAGGACGGACCCCGGGTGGGCTGAGCCGCAAGATCTTCCACTCGGTTTACGCGCCGCACGACCTCACCTCGGTCCAGGCGGGCGCCGTCGAGGCCGTGCACGAGGCCACGCTCGCCAACCTCTTCCGCCAGCAGCTCGTCGAGGTCTCGGGGCAGACCGACGTGCTCACGATGGGACTGCCTTACATCGGCCCTTACAACGTCAACTCGACCATGAACCCGATCCTCGTCGCCTGCTTGGGGCTCGGCTACTTCTTCAACCTCTATCGCGGCAAGCCCCTGGTGCGTGAAGGCGGCGTGGTGATCATCTCGCACCCGACGCCATGGGAGTTCAACCCCGTTCATCATCCCAGCTACATCGACTTCTTCGAGCAGGTCCTGGCCGAGACCACCGACATGTTCGAGATCGAGGCCAAATACGAAGAGTCCTTTGCCACCGATCCCTGGTACGTACACCTCTACCGGACGAGCTACGCCTACCACGGCGTCCACCCCCTCTACATGTGGTACTGGTGCGCCCACGCGCTTGCGCACCTCGGTCGCGTGATCGTCGTCGGAGGTGACCGGGCGGCCGTTCGCCGGCTGGGCTTCTCCCCCGCCTCGACGCTCGAGGATGCCCTCGAGCTTGCCGAGGACGTCGTCGGCAGGGACCCGACCATCACGCACCTCCGCGTGCCCCCTTTGCTGATGGCGGAGGTCACGTGACACGGCGCGTCCGCGGGGCTGCGGCTCTCGGGCGGGAGGGACTACGTTTTCTGGCCGAGAAGCCGACGAGGCCCGGTGGCCTGCTCGCGCCCTTGCCAAAGCACAAGCTCGGCGTCGACTACGACACCTCCTGGGCTCGCCGCTATCCCGTCCGGCTCGCGCGGGCCGTGGTGCTGGACGACATCACTCGGCCGATCGCGCGTGTGGTGCTGTCACCTCGCGTGATCGGGCTCGAACATCTCGATCCGGTACAGGGCCCGATGATCCTCGCGGCAAACCACGCGAGCCACCTCGACACCGGCCTGCTGCTCTCGAGCTTGCCGGTGGCGCTACGCCACCACACGATCGTCGCGGCGGCGGCTGACTACTTCTTCGACCGTCATTGGAAGGCTGCTTTCTGGTCCTTCGGCCTTGGGGCGATCCCGATGGAGCGCTCCAAGGTCAATCGCCGTTCCGCGGATCTCGCCGCTGGCCTCGTCAACGACGGCTGGAGCCTCATCATCTTTCCCGAAGGGGGACGCACCGCCGATGGTTGGGGCCGGGAGTTCAAGGGGGGTGCTTCCTACCTCGCCAAGCGCTGCGGCGTCCCGGTGATCCCGGTGCACATCCGGGGCACTAGGGCCGTGCTCGCAAAGAGCAGTTCGCGCTTTCGCCCGGGTGCTACCGAGATCCGGCTCGGCGATGCGCTCATCGCTCGCGAGCATGAGGACGCGCGCAAGTTCGCAGCTCGCATAGAGCAGGCCGTTGCCGCCCTCGCCGACGAGGCCGAGTCGGACTGGTGGTCCGCGCGCCGCCGTGCCGCGGCCGGGACGACTCCGCCGTTTCGGGGTCCGGAGGCCTCGGCATGGCGCCGCGAATGGGCGCTGCCGGACTCAGCGCGCAAAGATCAGCGCGCGACCCGCGAACACCGCAAGCGCCAACCATGGAGCCGGGATGACTGATCCCCTGCTGCCTGGTCGCCGGCCCGGGCTGCGCAGAGTTCCGGCGCGCGCGAGCCTCGCAGGCCTGGCACTTTTCGCACTCGCGGCCGCGCTGTCGGGTTGCGGGGCAAGCACGGCGCTCGGCAACGCGGTGCTCGCCCCCCTGTCGGTGCTGCCCGACACCGATGTCGTCCTGGAGACGAACCTCCAGTCCGCCGTGGCTGGTGGCGCTGCCCAAGCCGGCCTCTCCGGCACGGGCGGCTTGACGACCACCGGGCCACCGACCTCACCAAGCGTGGTCAGCGTCGCCAGCGCAGCCGGTGTGTCTGTTTACACCGCTTTCAACCCGGTCGACCGGCACTGCCTCGGGACATTCATCCTCTCTCCGGGCGCCGCATTCGCAGTGCTCGGAGAGACCACGCCCGGCACCTATGACTTCTGGTTCGGGCCGACGACCGCGGTCAACTGCACGGCCAGCACATACACGACCGAGTCCGCGGTTCCCTCGGGATGGGCCGCGGGCGATCCCGCCTCCGCGGCCACGGGGTGGCCGGGGCCCTGAGCTAGGACCTTCGCGGCCGGGCCAGCTGAGTCAGCGGCGCGGCGACGGTGGCACAGTGCCCCAGGTCGCGCCGATCACGTAGCCCCTGCCACGGACCAGGCTCCGACGCCACTCGACCGGCCTATCGCCGGCGTAGGCGATGCGCTCCACCTCGAAGACGCCTTCGCCACGGCCGGGCCGCAGCAGCCTGCGCTCGGCCTGGTCGCAGGTGACAGCGCGAAGCCACTCGCTCCCTCCGGTTATCCGCACACCGCAGAGCGTCTCGAGCAGGCCGTAGAGCGACCCCTGTGTGAGATCGCCGCCCACGAACGCCCTCCGTTGGGCGGCACTGATCGCCAGTGCCGACCGGTCCAGCGCGAGAGGCTCACCGTCCGCGTAGCGGACGCGTTCGACCCACTGGACCACCTCGTGGGTGCCGGTCCCGAGCGCCCGAGCTGCCGTCTCGCCCGCTTGTCCTTCCTCGATACGCAGCACCCTGCTCGCCTCGACGAGCCCCGCGGCCGTGATCGCCTGCGCAAGCCCCGAGGTCCCAAGGATCGGGGCATCGAGCTGGCGGCGCACGACGAAGGTCCCGCTGCCGCGACGCGCGTCGAGCAACCCGTCGCCACGGAGGCGGCGGATGGCTTCTCGGACCGTCGCCCGGCTCACGCCGAAGGCGACGACGAGCTCGGCCTCTGTCGGGAACCGCTCGTCGAAGTCGCCTGCGCCAAGACGGCGTCGGAGCTCAGCGACAAGTTGTGCCCAGAGCGGCATCGGGCTGCTCATGTCGAGAGACATCACAGAGCCCGGGCCTCCGGATCGGTCGAGACTTGGCTGCCGGGTCGCCGTCATGCCGACAACCACCCGATCAGGAACGACCCCAAGATAACCGAGAGCACACTTGCCGAGATCGCCGTGAACAACCAATCACGCCGTCGCGCGAACGCGACGGCACTGGTGACGAGCCCTGCGACGGGAGTCAGGATGAGCACCAGAACCCCGGCGACGATTATCGCCTCACCACTGCCGCGCCCGATCCCGTCCCACACAGCGACGAACGAATGCGGGAAGCTCGCACTTGCTCTGAGGTGGGCCTGTTCGACAGCGTGCGAGTCGAACGCTGCCGGATCACCGACGAGGCCGACGAGGTATCCCGTCAGGAGGATCGCCGCGCTCACGAGCACGCCCGCATGCAACACCCTCCCCACCGCAGCGCGCACGCCACGCGGTGAGGGCGGCGTCAGGGCACCATACCCACGAGCCAGTGGAGCCATCAACCAATCCCCTTCCAGATCATCTGGACGGCGACCACACCGAGGACGCTCACAAAGAGCACCCGGAGACGATCGGAGCGCATGCCCGCGAGCCACTTGGATCCCTGCGTCGCTCCCAAGAGGACGCCGATCGCGACCGGGCCGGCGATGAGCGGATCGATGTCACCCCGAGCGAAATACACCACCGCGCTCGCTGCCGCAGTCAGCCCGATCAACAGGTTGCTCGTAGCGGTCGAGACTTTCATCGGGATGTGCATCGCCAAGTCCATCGCAGGCACTTTCAGCACGCCCGAGCCGATGCCGAGCAAGCCGCTCAGGGTCCCCGCAAGGTACATGAGCCCGAGGCCGAGCCCGGTGTTGACCACGACGTAGGGCACTTCCAAGCCTTCCGCCTCGTCGAAGTAGGCCGAATGAAGCGCAAGTCGGTCGGCCAGCGCGCCGCCGCGATCGACTCCTTCCGTGAAGGCGACGGCCACGCCGATTGTCGCCATCGCAGGGATCGGGTCTTTCGCCACCGGAATCCGACGCTTGCGGACCATCTGCACCCCGGAGACTGCGAGAACGATCCCGAACAGCGCGAACAGGAAACGGGCATCGAACACACCGGCCAGGAGTGCGCCCGTCACCGCCCCGAGTGTCGTCGCAAGCGCGAGAAACGTGGCGACCCGCAGATTGGTGATGCTCTCGGTCACGTTCCTCGCGGCCCCCGCCGAAGAGGTGGCCGCCACCGCCACGATCGAAGTCCCTATCGCAAGCCGGATGTCGAGGTGAAAGACCAGAGTGAGCACGGGCACGACCACGAAGCCGCCGCCGAGGCCCAGAAGAGAGCCCAGCACGCCAGCCAGGATCGAGACCCCGAAAAGCACTAGTGACAGCTCGACGATGGTCACGAACGGGAGTCTACATTTGTTCGTACAATCGGACAACTATGGATCTACGGCGAGTCCCGTGCGCTCTTGGCAGCCGAGATTGCTCGCTGCGCGCAGGCGCGCGCATCGGCCTCAGGCGAAGGGACCGCCCCCGCCTCGCCGTGTACCCGGGCCGAGGCCCCTAGCCGCTGACGTGCGCCGAGCAAACTTGCCTCCAGACGCGGAGAAAGGGCCGGTGGGGGGGATACCGGCCCCTTCTCAAGACTCTTCAGTCGCTGGAGGGGGGATTCCGCCACTGAGGTCTAGATACATAGTGCACGATTTCACAGCATCGGTCAAACAGTTCTTACCGATAGCTGATATCGTAGATTGAGATGGAGCTACGCCAGCTGAGCGCAGTCGTCGGGATCGCCGATCATGGTTCGTTCTCTGCGGCTGCCGACGCGCTCCAAACCGTCCAGTCGAACATCTCTGCGCACGTGAAAAAGCTCGAGCGGGAGCTCGGCTGCGAGCTGGTCGATCGTTCCACAGGCCAGTTGACCGAGGCCGGCGCACTCGTCGTTGCCCGCTCGAGGCGAGTTCAAGTCGAGCTCGACGCGCTGCTCTCTGACGTGCTCGCCCTCACCCGCGAAGTCGCCGGAACCGTACGGATCGGGATCATCGGCACGACCGCCCGGTGGCTCGTTCCGCAGTTGCTACGCACGGTCCCCCAGCGATACCCCCACCTTCACCTGGTATTCGTCGAATTGACAAGCACCAAGCTCGATGTCCAGCTCGCAACGGGAGAGGTCGACCTCGCCGTGCTCAACCTTCCTGCGACGGGAAGCGACCTCGCGCTGACCCCCCTTTTCGAGGAGGATCTCGTCCTGGTCGTACCCGTCGACCACCCGCTCGCAAGTTCGCGCGAGGTCAGCCTCCGCGCGCTGAAGGGGATGCCCCTGTTGCTGCCCGTCGCCGGGACGGCGTTTCGCGCCGACCTCGACGCCGCCCTCAGTTCCACCGGCACCACGCTCCTGGCGCGGGCCGAGATCGACGGGACTCGCCTCATCGCCTCGCTCACCTTCGAGGGCTGGGGACCGTCCATCCTGCCGGCGACTGCTGTGCCCGGCTACCTACGTGACAACTTTGCCCTTGTGAAGCTCACCGAGATCCCCCGGCGGCTCGTCGGGGTCGTCCAGCGGGCGACGGGACTACCCTCGGCACCGGCACGAGCCGTACTCGATCTGCTGACCGAGATCGTCTTCGATCCCTCCAGGATCCCCGAGGGGCTGACCCCGGTGTCCCCCGATTCTCCGCGCCCGCGCGCCGACACCCGGCGATCAGGCGTCGTCCTGCTATGACGGCGGCCTGAGAGGCTCTCGCCACATGAGCCATAGCCGCACGGAGCCGTCCGGCACGCTCACCTCGCCGGTGACTTCGAACCCGCGGTGCCGGTAGAAAGCGACGTTGCTCTCCTTCGAGGACTCGAGATAGGCAGCAAGACCCTCGCGGTCGCAGATGTCGAGCACGGGAGCCATCACGGCAGAGCCGAGGCCCCTTCCTTGCCACTGCGGATCGGTGCCAAGCCCGCCTAGGTAGTAATGGGGCGTCTTCGGGTGACGGGACTCGACGAGCTGGACGAGGCGGAGTGCCGCTCCCGCCCGCCGCCCCAAGATCAAGAGCATCGGAAGCTGGGCAATCGCGTCGCGCATCTGGGGCGGACCGGCACGAGGGGGCATCCACAGCGCGGTCGACCGGCACTCCTCGGTCGTGTAGGCCAGTCCTCTCTTCATGTACGTCTGGCGGAGCTGGAGCTTGAAGAAGCGGAGCAAGGCTCGTTCCCGGGTCCGCGGCTCGGGGAACATGTAAGCCAGCATGGGATCGTCGTGAAAGGCACGCACGAGCGACGCGGCGGCAACCGGCACATCGGCTGGACGCACCAGGTGAACCTGTGGCACCGCAGGCATGGTAGCTGTGCCGCCATCGTGCCCCTGGAGGATCGTCTCACCGGGAATCCCCGAGCGACGTCCGGGGTTCTCGCCTTCATGACCACAACCCCCTTCTCCATCAACTGGGACTATCGTTGCCCCTTTGCCCGCAACGCCCACGAGCACCTCGTTGTCGCCCTCGAGGCCGGCGCCCCGTTCGAGGCCAGCTTCGTACCGTTCTCACTCAACCAGGCACACGTCGAGGAGGGCGACACGCGGGCGTGGGAGGACCCGGCGCGCGAAGCGGACCTGCTCGCCGGCCAGGTCGGGATCGTCGTGCGCGACCGCTTCCCCGAGAGGTTCCTCCGCACGCACCTGGCGCTGTTCGCCTTGCGACACGACCATGGCGGCGACCTGCGCGACCGGGCGGCGCTCGACTCGGTGCTGGGGCGCGAGGGCGTCGATCCCGGTGAGGTCTTCGACCAGATCAAGAGCGGGTGGCCACTCGACGAGTACCGCAAGTCGCACGAAGCGGCGGTCGCCGACAACGCCGTTTTCGGAGTGCCGACGTTCGTGGCCGACGGACGGGCGGCCTTCGTCCGGATCATGACAAGGCCGGGCAAAGATGCGGGCTTGGCGACCGCGACGATCGAGCGAGTCCTCGACCTTCTCGAGCATCACGTCGAGTTGAACGAGTTCAAGCACACCACAATCCCCAACTAAACGTTCGCCGCCCTCCACTGCTAGGGTCGGCCGCATGCGCCTCATTTCAGAGCAACAGCTCGGGAACCGGCTCGGTTCACTGTCCGAGACAGCGCCGCGGATTGTTGTCACAGGCAACTGGGCCTCGCCCAAGAGGGCGCTCGAGATCCTCGACGCGAACCTCGAAAGCTACCGGGTGTTCATGTTGGGCTCCCGCCATCCCATCTCGTCCCGGCCGGGAGTGCGTTACGAGACGCCGTTCGTCGGGGCCGGAATGCGGCATTCCTCCGCGCTCGACTACATACCGATGCGACTCTCGCTGGTGCCGCGGCTGTTCGCTATCTCCCGCCAGCCCGACGTCGTCCTCATCCACACCTCGACGCCGAGAGACGGCAAGGTCTCCCTCGGCATCGAGGTCAACGTCTTGCCGGCAGCCCTCGAGGTGGCACGTGCGCGCGGGGCCCTTGTTGTCGCTCAGATCAACCCTCGGATGCCGTACACATTCGGCGAGGGAGAGATCGCGATGGACATGATCGACGTCGCCATCGAGGTGGACCAACCGCTCGACACCACCGAAGGGCACTCCTCTGATGGGCGAAAAGAACAGATCGGCGAGTACATAGCCCATCTCGTACCGGACGGTGCGACCTTGCAGCTCGGGATAGGTGCCATCCCCGACGCAACTTTGGGACGGCTCGTGCACCGACGCGGACTCAGGATCTGGTCGGAGATGATCAGCGACGGCGTTCTCGCCCTGGAGCGCTCGGGTGCTCTTGATCACGAGCACCAGGTCGTCACGTCGTTCATCGGCGGGTCCGAGGAGCTCTACAAGTGGGCTGACGGCAATCGGAGACTACGGATGTTCCGGACCGAGACGACCAACGATCCCGGGAAGATCGCGATCAACCCGATGATGATCTCCATCAACGCGGCCGTGCAGATCGACCTGTTCGCTCAGGCGAACGCGAGCTACGTAGGCGGCCGCATCTTTTCTGGCTTCGGCGGCCAAACAGACTTCATCGTCGGGGCGCTGCACTCGGCCGGCGGCCAGGCCGTGATCGGGTTGCCGTCGTGGCACGAGAAGTCGAAGACCTCCACCGTGGTCCCTCTTCTGGACATGCCCGCGACCTCGTTCCAGCATTCGGTAGTCGTCACCGATCAAGGCTGCGCGCACGTCTTCGGGCGTAGCCAGCACGACCAGGCACGCCTCCTCATCGAAGAGGCTGCCGCTCCCTCGGCGCGCGACGAGCTCTGGGACGCTGCTGAGCGACTCGGCCTCGCCGACTCCAAGAGCGGGACCAAGCCGTCTGACGACCTGTAGCTCCCAGTCCGTAGTCGACGCACGGGCTGGCAGCCAGCACCGGAGCGAGCACACGCCTCGGTGCTGAGAAGCCTGTTGTAACGCTCAGTCGAGCGAGATGGGCTCGTCGTCGTCGGCCAAGCCTCCGGCTCCGATCGGCGTCTCAACCGCAAGAGCCGCCTTCTCGGCTACCAGGTTACGGATCCGCTGGTGGAGCTCGATCATGAGCTCGGGGCTCTCCCGTAGGAATTGCTTGGCATTCTCACGGCCCTGGCCGAGCTGCTCGCCCTCGTAGGTGTACCAGGCGCCGGACTTCTTCGCGATCCCCAGGTCGACGGCTACGTCGAGCACGGAGCCCTCTCGGCTGATGCCCTTGCCGTAGACGATGTCGAACTCGGCCATGCGGAAGGGCGGAGCGCACTTGTTCTTCACGACCTTGACCCGCGTGCGGTTGCCGATGACCTCGGCTCCGTCCTTGATGGACTCCAAACGACGAATATCGAGCCGGACCGAGGCGTAGAACTTGAGCGCCCGCCCTCCGGGCGTGACTTCGGGCGATCCGTAGACCACGCCGATCTTCTCTCGCAGCTGATTGATGAACAGCGCGATCGTCGATGACTTGCTGAGCGTGCCCGTGAGCTTGCGGAGAGCCTGGGACATGAGGCGAGCCTGCAGGCCGACGTGGGTATCGCCCATGTCACCTTCGAGCTCGGCACGTGGTGTGAGCGCCGCCACCGAGTCGACGACGATTACGTCCATAGCCCCGGAGCGGATCAGCATGTCGGCGATCTCGAGCGCTTGCTCGCCCGTGTCGGGCTGGGAGATCAGCAATTCGTCGATGTCGACACCGATGGCTTTTGCGTAGACGGGGTCGAGCGCGTGCTCCGCATCGATGTAGGCGCAGATTCCCCCATTACGCTGTGCTTCCGCAACTACGTGCAGCGCGAGGGTCGACTTGCCAGAGGACTCCGGTCCGAACACCTCAATTATCCGCCCTCTCGGGAGCCCACCGATCCCGAGAGCGAGGTCAAGGGCCATCGCGCCAGTCGAGATCACTTCGATCCCCATTCCGGTGTGCTCACCCATGCGCATGACTGAGCCCTTTCCGAACTGCTTCTCGATCTGGCTGAGTGCCGCCTCGAGTGCCTTGTCACGCTCCATCGTCGGGTCTCTCTCCTCTCGCGCTGCTTGTCGACGGTTCACTTCCGAGACCGGACCTCTCTGCTGTGC
>PMZN01000195.1:15461-17069 GCA_003170375.1 Acidimicrobiaceae bacterium
CCTGACAAAACCTGACCTTTAGCTTCTAGGTTCCCGGCCAGTTGCACAGAGCCGGCGCCGCAGGACGTTCAGGGCCGAGATTGTCGCGAGTTGCCGGACACGCTCCCGATCGCCGGGCAGGCGGAGCTCGACGGCATCCGGGACCGACCCCGGGACGGCGAGGCCGACGACAACGGTGCCGACCGGGCGACCTTCTTGTTCGGCCGGGCCGGCGACACCGGTCGTCGCGAGGCCGACGTCGGAACCTAAGACCAGCCGCGCACCTTCAGCCATGGCCGCCGCCGCCTGGCGCGACACGACCGGCCCGTCCGCCACGCCGAGCACCGATCGCTTGACGCCGACGTCGTAGGCCACGACTGCTCCTCGGAACCACTCGCTCGCGCCCGGCACGCCCACGAGCCGGGCCGCGACGAGGCCGCCCGTCAGTGATTCGGCAACACCGAGGCTCCAGTCGCGCTCGAGGAGCAGCAGGCCCACGGCGCCTTCCATCGTCTCCTCGTCGACGCCGAAAACAGATTCACCGACAAGAGCGCGCAGCTCGGCTTCCTCAACGTCGAGCGCCTTGTTTGCGGTGTCGTCGTCAGCAGCCTTCACGGTGAGGCGCAGCTTGATCCCTTCGATGCCGCTGGCCAGGAAGGCGATGGTCGGCACGCCCAGTCCCCCGGCCTCGAGGGCCGCGACGCGGCCTGCGACAAGCTCGGCGAGCCCGGACTCGCTGTAGCCCCAGGTCTTGAGCGTCCGGCTACGGATCACAGCCGCCTGCCCCGAGCGCCTCCGCAGATCGGGTAGTACAGCTCGTTCCATCATGTCGTGCAACTCGTAGGGCACACCTGGGAGCGCGTACATCACCTTGTCCCCGACAGGGCAGACGAGACCAGGAGCAGTGCCCAACGTCTGGGGGATCACAATTGCGCCTTCAGGCACGTCGGCTTGCTGCTCGTTGTTGGCCGGCATCTTCCGGCTCGACCCACGAGGCACGAAGCGGTCCCTGATGGTCTGCATGACGGCGGCGTCCCGGCGGAGTGGGACGTTCATCACCAGCGCTATCGCCTCCCGGGTGAGATCGTCCTGAGTCGGCCCGAGGCCGCCACACACGATCACCGCCTCGTTTCGCTCGAGTGCGGTCCGCAGCACTGCGGCGATGCGCACGATGTTGTCACCGACCCTGGTCTGGAAATTGCAGTCGATTCCCGACAGGGCTAGTCGCTCACCGATCCAGGCGGAGTTGGTATCGACGATCTGGCCAAGCAGAAGCTCCGTTCCGACTGCTACGACCTCGGCTCGCATGAGCTGTCTCCGGAACGCGCGCTTAGGCGACGTGACGACCGACGTTGCCATGCGTCGGCGATTGAGCACCCGCGAGGAGCTTGCGTGAGTCGCGCAGGTACTCGAACCCGGTCCACAGCGTGACCGCGACAACCAGCCAGAGCACCCAGCCGACGACCCTCGAGTGATGCAAACCCACTGGCGGCAGGAAGGCGAGCCCGATCACAACGTCCTGCAGCAAGGTCTTCACCTTCGCTGTCGTCCTGGCCGGCACCGACACGCCGCGGCGTGCCGCATAACTGCGGAAGACGCTCATGGAGACCTCGCGGGCCGCGATCAGGA
>PMZN01000195.1:17144-31449 GCA_003170375.1 Acidimicrobiaceae bacterium
AACGGCGACGCAAGCAACCTGGCGAGCGTGAGCGCGTTCGCCGGTGTCATCAGAGCCGATGGCCCGAAGATCGTGTCGGGGCGACTCATGGCGCCGACCCGCCAACGAGCTCGAACGCGGGCACGGCCTCAAGGTCGGGCCCGACCGCGCCCACGAAGCGGACCGGGCCGAGCCAGCCCTCCGGGAGCGAGCTTGGCACCCGCACGATTCCGTCGATCTCCGGTGCTTCCCGGTAAGACCGCGCATGGCCGGGCCGATCGACGAGCACATCGCTCATCGTCCCGACCAAATGGCTGCGTCGACGAGCTGTGATCGCCTCCTGCAGCTCCGAGCACTCCCGGAGGCGCTCGAGTGCGAGCGAGCTCGGGACCTGCTGGCCGAGACCCGCGGCCAGCGTCCCGTCCTCGCGAGAGAACGTGAAGAACCCCGCCCAGTCGAGGCTCGCCTCCTCGATGAACCTCAGCAGCTCGTCGTGGTCCTCCTCGGTCTCGCCGGGATATCCGAGTATGAACGACGAGCGGAACACAGCACCTGGCTCGAGCCGGCGAATCCGTCCGATCCGCTCGAGGAACCGGGGGCCGTCCCCCCAGCGGCGCATCGTGCGCAACAGGCGCCCCGAAGCGTGCTGGAGGGAGAGATCGAAGTAGGCGACACCGGTCCCGATCATCGCCTCGACGAGCCGATCGTTGAGCGAGGACGGGTAGAGGTAGAGCAGGCGGACCCGATCGACTCGCTGTGCCGCCGCGCCGATGAGCTCCACGATGCCGGGAGCAGCACTCTCGCGCTGCCCCACGGCTGCGGTGCGGTCGTGGCCGTACGAGGCGAGATCCTGCGCGACAAGCACGATCTCGCGTACCTGCAGCGCCTCGATCTCTGCAAGGATCGAAGCCGACGGCCTCGAGCGCTGCTTGCCGCGAAACGACGGGATCGCGCAGAACCCACACCGCCGGTCGCAGCCTTCGGCGACCTTGACGTAGGCCCACGGTGCGGCTGCGGGTGGCCGAGGGAGCTCCAACAGGTCGAAGCTGTGCATCGATCCGTCGGCGGACGAGGCGTCCGGTCCCACCCGCACGACGCGCCGGGCGGTCTTCATCTCGACGGGCACGCCGAAGCCGGCAACGAGATCGATCTCGCCGAGCGCAGCCGCGAGCTCTTCACCCGAGCGCTCGGCGAGGCAGCCTGTGACGACGAGCCGAGACCCGAGCTTTCGCAGGCCGTCGAGCTCGAGGATGGTCTCGATCGACTCCTCGCGAGCGGCATCGATGAAGGCGCAGGTGTTCACCACGACAAGATCGGCCTCTCCAGGATCCTGTGCCGGCTCGTAGCCGCTCGCGGCCAAACGACCGATCAGCTTCTGAGAGTCGACCTCATTCTTCGGGCAGCCGAGCGTTGTGACCCAAAAGCGCTCGTCCACCTACGAAGCGTACCAATGCCGGGGTGCCGCGCTCTTCGAATCCTCAGAGCCGGTCAAGTAACTCCCGACGCTTCTGCTCGTACTCGGCATCGGTGATGACACCGTGCTGGTGCAGCCCCGCCAGCTCGCCAAGCTGTTGGGCGACGGTCGGCGTCGCCTGGGTGCGCGGCATCGGTTCCACAACCCGTGGCGCAGGGACAGGCGGCGTGGGATCGGTGATCGGTGGCGGTGAGTAGGCGCTCGGTGTCGTGGCCGGTCGTGCAGCTTCAGACACGACCTCCGCAGGGCCCTGCGCCACGGGGTAACCACCGGCGCTCTGAGCCACGACGCGGTTGATCAGCGACTGCACCTGGTCTGGTCGGCTGATGTCCGGGAATGGATCCTGCCCCTGCCGACCGGCGGACTCGACGGTGAGACTGCCAGCCCGGACGATCCTCTCGACGACGGTTTGGTGATATGTCACGTCCTGCACACGCCCGATCGGGATCTCCCTGCCTGTCCTCCTCAGCACACCGGTTCGGTAGACGATCCGCTGAGAGGTGACGACAAAGGTGGTGGTGCGCCAGCCGAGGTAGCGAGCGCCCAGGTAGACGAGCGCGGCGACGCCGACGCCGAGCAGGATCCACCCCACGACAACCGGTGCGCTCGTCCACACCACGACGGCAGCCACACAGCCGGCGACAACGAGAACGGTGAAGACCGACGGCCAGAACAAGTAGGACCAGTTCGGCCTCGAGTCGAGGTAGATCTCCTCGCCGGGACCCAACAGCCTCGTCGGGAAGCTCATCACGCCAACCCGGGCGTCAGCCAGCAGCTCATCCGAGCTTGCTCGCGATAGACCCTGCAAGCCGCAGGGCCGACCCGTCCGAACCCACCGACGAGTAAGCGGCCGCGGGGCGCTGGATCGCTTCGGCCAACAAATCGAGCATCAACGACGTGAAGGGCAAGCGTGGATCGACCCACAAATAGTGAGAGAGCGAACCCGGGATCGTGTTGATCTCGTTTATGAACACGTCCTCACCGTCGGACAGGAAATCCAGCCGCGCGACACCACGTAAACCTACGAGCGAGGCAACCTCGGGTGCCAACACGCGAATGCGCTGCTCGAGCTCAGGCGCGATCTGCGCAGGCAGCTCGCGCGGGGCAGATGTCATCCCCTCCGACCCGACATACTTGTCCTCGTAGCCAAGGATCTCCCCTCCGCCGCGCGTCCGAAGCGGCCGTTCGATCGCCGACAGCTGGAGCTCAGGCCAGCTCCTGATGGCAAGCTGCAGGTCGAACATCTCAGCTTCGTACGGCTCGAGAATCGCGCCTCGGCGCAGGTGAGAGTTCGCCTTCAGACGGGCACGCGCGGTATCGAAATCTGAGACGACCTCGATGCCGATGGAAGATCCTCCAAAGCGCGGCTTCAAGATGTAGGGGGGGGCGAATCCCGGTTCTTCGCCGTCCTCGCTCAATGGCACCCGCGGCAGGGCCGGCATGCCAGCGTAGATCACGAGCGCGCCAAAAGCGAGCTTGTCCATGCCGAGGGCGGCCCCCATCGCTGTCGGGCCGGAGTACGGAACTCCCGTCAGGTCCAGGGCACCCTGGAGGGTCCCGTCCTCTCCCGGGCCGCCGTGACAGCAGACCAGCACCGCATCGAGTTCGAGGTGATCCTCCCTCGCACGCAACCCGCTCGCGGGCCTGACAAAGCCGCCACCCGGGCCACTTATCAGGCGTAGGCGCACGGCATTGGAGGGGACTCCCTCGACAAATCCTGCCGCCTCGGTCGCGGCTTGAACCTCGTACCAGTCACCTGACTTCGACCAGTACAAAGAACGTACGCTGCCGACTCCCGGAGCGTGGACGAGAGCGTGGACGGCCTGCAGTCCACTAAGAACCGAGACGTCGTGCTCAGGCGACGGACCGCCGTAGATCACCCCCACGCGCGCGGGGCGGCTGCTCTGATTCGCGCCGACATCGCGTGCGTCGCCTGAACGCGCCTCAACGACTGCACGTGGCAGAACGAACGCTCCCCGATCGTCCAAGTCCAAACGGCGCTTTCCCCTCTGCCTCATCGTGTCGCCACTTTATGCCACACTCCGAGCGCGAACACCGACCGAGGTCCGCCCGATTGGCGTTTCCTCTTCCGACCGAACCGCGGTGCCCTTAAGGGAAGTGATCCGGGAGATCATTCTCGAACAGCACGGCGTCGCCCGGACCGAGCTGCTCGCGCGCCCAGGCGACCGCCTCCTCTCGGGTGCCGACGAGCTTCACCGACAACGGCAGTCCCGCCCGGCGACAACCCTCGACGAGTGCGGCCCTGTTCGTCCTTCCGACGACGACGAGGTCCGTCAGAACACCCGCCGCTCTCTCGGCCAAGGCCGCGTTCTCAGCAGTCTGTGTCTTGCCGAGCTCCACCATCCCAGGTGTCACGAGGACTCGCCGGCCTTCACTGGCCTCCGATGCGAGCGCATCGAGGGCATGTCGGGCACCGGCCGGGTTCGCGTTGAAGGTGTCATCGAGCACGACATAACCGGCCTTGGCCTGGTAGCGCTGCAACCGATTCGGCACGCTGGGCAAGGAGGAAAGGCGCCTCACCACCACCTCGGGATCGATCCCGATCTCGACCGCCACCGCCACCGCGCACGCCGCGTTCGATCGGATGGGCGATGGGGACCCCCGCGCAAGGACGACGACGCCCGACGTCTCTCCGCAAAGTCGTAGCTCGAGGCCATCAGCGTGTTCCAGCACGGCAACGTCCGCGCTCACGTCGGTTCCCGAGACGCGGACCACCTTCTGGGTCGCGGCAAGACGCCGCGCGAGTCCCTCGAGCCGCTCGTCGTCGATGTTGAGCACGACCACGCGGGCCGCCGAGGTGATCTCCGCCTTCGCCGACAGCGTCCTGTCGAGGGTGCCGAAGCGCTCCAGATGGGCCGGTCCGATCGAGGTGATGACAACGACATCGGGCTGCAGCCAGAGGCAGAGCGCCGAGATCTCCCCCGGTCCATAGGCTCCCATCTCGGCCACGAGTACCTCGGTCCCGGGCACGAGATGCTCATTGACCGTGCGCGCGAGCCCGGCGCGATTGTTGAAGCTGCGTGGGCTCGCGACGACGCTGCGGTCACCAGCAATGAGGTGAGCGACGTAGGTCTTCGTTGTCGTCTTCCCGTACGACCCCGTGATCCCCACCACGAGGGGCCGAACCCGGGCGAGCACAGCCGACGCGCGACCGACGTAGCGTTGCGCGAGCACGTCCTCGACAGGCCGGAGGACGGCGAGCGCCACGTCGACAAACAAGGGAACGGCGATCGCGCTCCACGCCGCCGCGAGCACGGCGGCGGAGAGACTGCTGAAGACGGCGGCCAGCGCGATGCCAAGACCTTCGAGCCCAACGGTGACAAACACGACCTGAGACATCCGGCGCGTCCACGCGAGACGCGACGTGCGACCCCGCAGACGAAGGCCGACCGGCCCGATCCCCACGATGGCGCCGGTAGCGAGAGCTGCAGCCGGAGCGATGGTCGCGACCGCGGCGCTGATCACAGCCGCTGCGGCTAGAGCGATGTTGAACGGCGTGCTCGTCCACCAACGCCACCCGAAGCGCGCGACCGCTCCTGGCAGGTAGTGCTCGTGTTGGGCGACGCGAAGCCACCGCAGGTCAGCGCAAATGATCGAGATTGCGGCTGCGCCGAGCGCGACGGCGCTGAGCGCGGTCACGAGCCGGACGTGTCCGCGGTCGACTCTCCGACGATCACGTCTTCAGCCGTCCGATCGCGGCACGTAGCTCACCTGGAGCAGTGAGAGGGGTCAGATGGCCGGCACCAGGGCAAACAACGAGATGAGCGTCTGGCAGCTCACGCTGCAACTGCTCGGCCGTCGCCAAGGGAGCAGCCGTGTCGTGGTCACCCCACACCAGCTCGACCGGACACCGCACCGCAGCGATCGCCGCAGCGTAATCCTCTGCAAGCGTACGCACGAGAATGTCCCGCATGACGCCGGAGGCGGCACGGTAGTCATCGGACCCGTAGCGCTGTCGTAACGCTTCCATCCTCTCCTGGCCGATCACTCCGCGCGCCGCTAGCCCGCGCGCCATCCTGAAACGCAGCCGCGGCTTCGAACGGGCGCCAGCAGGTCGGTACAGCGGTGCTCCGCTCAACACAAGACCCGCAATCTGGTCCGGACGCCTCGCGGCAAGATGCACCGCGACGCGGCCGCCGAAAGAATGCCCGAGCACGACTACCCGCGGCGCCATCTCGTCGAGCACGGCGCCGACTGCTTCGGCGTAGTCGGGAGTTCCCCATACTTCCTCGGGTGCGGCGGCGCTTCCGAACCCGGGCAGGTCGAGTGCGATCGCGTCGATTCCCGGGGGCGCGAGAACGGCCTCGAAGTCCCGGTGGTCGCGGCGCCACCCGTGCAGAGCCAGGACCCACGGCGTGCCCGTGCCGTACGACTCCCCGAACAGGCGTGAGCCGGCGAAAGACGTGAGCATTTCAAAAAAGCTAACGCGTCCTCGCGCCGGCGCACTTGACCCTGCACAGGACTGCCCCCCGTCCTCTGAACGCTGAGACAACCGACCGCTACGGTCTGTTCATGGAGTCGAGCGTGACACGGTCGAGCGACCTGGCCGGACGGCTGCTGGCCGGATGCGACCCTCAGCAGCGCGAAGCGATCACGACTGAGGCGCGGCCTTTGTGCGTGCTGGCCGCTGCCGGTTCTGGCAAGACTCGGGTGCTCACGCGTCGCATCGCTTGGCGGGTGAACGAAGGCACTGCCTCGGCACGGTACGTGCTGGCGCTCACCTTCACTCGCAAGGCCGCATCCGAGCTCAGGGGCCGGCTGGCGAGCCTCGGTCTCGCTGAGCCGGCGACGGCCGGGACCTTCCATGCCGTGGCACTCGGGGAGCTCAGACGCCTGGCAGCCGAGCGTGGCGGGCCGGCGCCAGTGGTCATCGCCTCCAAGGCTCGCCTCCTGGCCACGGCCGCAGGCCAGGACATTGGCCATGCTCGCGCCATGCTCGCTGATCTTGCCTCCGAGATCGAATGGGCTCAGGCCCAATGCCTCACTGCTCGTGAATACCCGCGAGCTGCCAGCACCTCCGGGCGACCGAGCCAGTGCGACCCAGTTGTCGTCACGGAGATCTGGAGGCGCTACGACCGGGAGAAGCAACGCCGGGGCGTCCTCGACTTCGACGACCTTCTCCTGCGCTGCGCGACCGAGCTCGAGAACGACGCAGAGTTCGCCGCTTCAGCACGGTGGCGGTTCCGTCACCTCTTCGTGGACGAGTACCAGGACGTGAACCCGGCACAGGTGAGGCTGCTCGAAGCGTGGCTCGGCGACAACGACGACCTCTGCGTGGTAGGCGACCCCGACCAGGCAATTTATTCGTGGAACGGGAGTGATCCGCGAGCCCTCATCGACTTTCCGCAACGGCATCCCGGTGCCCGGGTCGTTCGGCTTGCCGTGAACTATCGCTCGACGGACGTCGTGTTGGCGGTCGCGTCATCGGTCCTGACAGGTGAACCGAGCTTCGGCCCCGCGCCACCGGCCGGCGATCGGTCGGGTGAGTCGAGAGCGGAACCTGGAGACGTGCTGGTCACCGGGTACCCGCGGGCGGGCGGTTGCGCACAACCGATAGTCGCCTACGAGACTGACGCCGACGAGGCGCTGGGCGTTGTGGCCGCATTGAGGCGGGCCCGAAGCCCTGGCGCGCTGTGGTCAAGCCTCGCCGTCCTGGCTCGTACGAACGCCCAGCTCGTGCTCTTCGAGCGCGAGCTGGAGGCCGCGGGCGTTCCGTTCCGAAGCGGAGGAGGTCGCGCGTTTCTCGCGCGCCCAGCGGTCCGCCGGGCTTTGGATCGCTTGACCAGCGCGCCGGACTCACCGGGCATTCACGGGTGGCTCGAAGAGCTCGCCGGGATGGGAACCGGACCGGCGGTAGGCATCCCGGAGGATGAACGCGAGGCCTTCGATGCCCCGTCAGGCGGCAATGACATCGCCGAGATCGCGCCGGTCGATGATGATCTAGTCGAGCTCGGGGCTCTAGCGATGGAGTACCTCCGGTACGACTCGAGTGCGAGTGCAGCCGGGTTCGTCTCCTGGCTCGACGCGAGCCTGCGCTCCGATCCTCCCCGGCAGGTCGGGGACGCCGTCGACGTCATGACCTTCCACCGCGCAAAGGGCCTCGAATGGCGTGTCGTCTTTGTGACAGGCCTCGAGGACGGTCTCGTCCCGATAACTCATGCGCGCAGTCCCGAGGCCGCGGCCGAAGAGCGCAGGCTGCTCTACGTCGCGTGCACGCGAGCCATGGACGACCTTCGTTGCTCGTGGGCACGCGAGCGATCCTTCGCAGGTCGCCGTTCGGTCCGCAAGCCTTCGCCGTATCTTGCAGCTATCGAGGCCACCCATCGTGACCTCGCACGTCTGGCCGAGGTGACATCCGAACGATCGCGCGCCTCGCAACGGGAGGTGCAGGCCCTACTGGCAGGCCGGCAACGAGCGCGCCGGGCACCATGACGAGCAGTAGAGACAGGGTCGCGGCTTACGATCCCGCCGATCGTGCCCTGAGCTGGCTCATCCGAGTAGCATGGCGAGCGCACTAGCATGCCTTGTGCTCAAGGGTCCCGCCGCCACGGGAGCCGAGGACGTAGCTACAAAGAACGGCACGTAATGGGCGATTCCGTGAGAAGACAAGACGTCGGGCGATTGCTTGGAAGTTGGCACGGGAGGAGGGTGGCTGATGCCTAGAGACGGCGAAAGCGGCGCGTCGGACGTGGAGGCACGCAACCACTACCTGAGCATCATTGACGATGCCTGGGAGGTCTATCGCGAGGCAGTCGAAGGCGCGTGGGCAGACTACGAGGAAGCCCTCAAGCCGGTGCGCGAAGTCTACGAGGAAGCGCAGTCTGCCGCCGAAGAGGCCCACGGCAATGCAATCGACGAAGCTTGGGCCGACTACAAGCAAGCAGTAGCGAGCGCCCCCGCGACAATGCGCCGCGACATCGTCGCCCAGGCACGTGCCACCTACAACGAGTTGGCTGCGCAGATCCGCAAGGCGTATAACGAGAGCATGGCCATCGCCCGGGACGGCTACCTCAGGTCGGTGGACGAAGCAAGGGCGTCCTACCGAGCGGCGGTGGACGGCGAGCTCGATGCTCATCGTGAAGCTGTGCGTGTAGCTTGGAGCAGCTACCTACAGGCGGTTGACTCCAGCCTGCTTGCCGAGAATTGAGCCGTCACAACCCACGGGCGAGCGTCGCCACTGATAGATTCTGCCTACCTAATCGGTCCAACGATCGACTCAAAGGTGGAGTGGGCTTTCGACTACGGCGACAGCCCTCGGGCGACTGGACGCAGGCATGCATATCTCAGCCAGAATCGAGTACGCGCTGCGGGCGCTGTGCACTTTGGCGGCCCGAGCAGGCGAGCCGCTCACCGCTGAAGAGCTGGCCGAAGCTCAAGGCCTTCCGGTTCGCTTCCTGCGCGCAATACTTAACGATCTTCGCCGGGTGGGGATCGTCACGAGCCAACGTGGCAACGAAGGTGGCTACAAACTCGCGCGGCCTGCGACGGAGATCACCATCGGCGAGGTGTTCCGCCGGCTCGAGGGTCCCCTTGCAGAAGTGCGCGGCATGCGTCCCGAGTCGGCCAGCTACGAAGCTGACGCGGTACATCTGCAAAAGGTCTGGGTCGCAGTCCGAGCATGTCTGCGAAGTGTGCTCGACGAGGTAACCCTGGAGCAGGTCGTGTCCGGCAAGCTTCCCAACCAAATCGTTCGCCTCGTGACAAGCCCTGGTGCGTGGGAACCCCACTGAACCGCGACCCGACCGGCTGGCCAGTCCCTCGCCGCGGCCGGGCCCCGACAATCTCGGTCTTTCAGCTCGCCCTTCGAGATCCCGTCACGATCCAACGACCGTCAACCGCGTAGGGCTCGATCGGAAACCCTAAGGCCAACAACAGCGGTCCGAGCGCTTCGTTGAGAATGTCCACCGACTCGATCTCAGCCACGGGCACTGCCTCGCGAGGAATGAGCAGGTCCCGCAAGAGCCAACCCACCACGACGCCTCCGTGGCCATGACGGTCCATGGGCACGACTGACAGGTAACACCCAGCTCCAGGCGCGCCGGCATCCACCGGGACGCGCGACCCTAGGCCAAGCTCCTCTATAGCTGCGAGAAGGTCGTTCCGCACTTCGTCGAGCCCGAACGGTCCCGCACCACCGAGCCCGGGCGCTCCCGCGCCCTCGGTCTCGGCTCCCCCCTCGTCGAGCCAGGACGCTTCCGCGCCGTCGGTCTCGGACGTGGATGGCTCTGGCTCAAAGGCTCCGAACTTCCCGTCCTCCATCTCTTCGCTCATAGGTCCCTGACCATTCGGTGTCCCTCGGGTAGGTCATGTCATATGCAACAGGGCGGCGCCTGTGCCAGCTTCTCGCGCCTGTCCAGCGCAGACTCCCAAACCTATGCTACGTGGCCATAGTTCGTCGGCAGTGGATCGAACGATTCCACCGTGCGGTCAGCCTTGAGCTCGTGACCCTGATCGGCGACGGGGCACGCATGGCGTTCCCGCCAGCTCTCCCCATGCTCGGTTGTCCATCGGGCGCGAGCTAGATCTGCCTCCGCTCTGGCCAGGTCACCTACGGCGAGAGCCGCCTCGGGGAGCCGCTCGTAATCCGTCAGGTCCCGGAGTGGTCCCGCCGAGGTTTCCGCACTGCTTGACAGACACGACGCAACGCCCTGACCAGCCAGTATGTTGGTTGGCGCCCCCGGGAGGACTCGAACCTCCGACCGTCTGCTTAGAAGGCAGCTGCTCTAATCCGCTGAGCTACGGGGGCCTTGCCTGGCATCGGCAACTTCTCGCTTCGCAAGCGTAGGGGATGTCGGCGCGTACTCTGGGAGAGCTGGAGGCCTGCGAACTCATTGTCACACGCTGGCCTCGTCGGTTGGAGACGAGAGGAGCCGCGCCATGACCGTTCGCATCGAAATCGGAATCGACAGTGTCATGCCGGAGATACTCGCCCCGTTCTGGGCGGACGCACTCGGATACGAAGTCGGAGACCTGGACCGAGCTGGAACATATCTGGATCTGGTGCCACCGGACCCGGGCTTGCCGGTCGTCTACCTGCAGCGAGTCCCGGAACCGAAGGCAGTCAAGAACCGCCTGCATCTCGACCTTCTGACCGCAGAAGCGGAGGAAACTATCGCGCGGCTCACCGAGCTCGGGGCCACTCGGATCGGCACTGCGATGTCCGGGAGCGAAGGGGGTTGGTGGCAGGTAATGGCGGACCCGGAGGGCAACGAATTCTGTATCTGCCGCGTCGGGTAGTCCGGACGCTGGCGGCTGGCCGGCTTCGGATTGCCGCGGCGACTGTGCCATGCTTGAGATGAATCTAGAGGCAAGGTGCCTCATGCTCGTGGTGGCCGTAGCTCAGTTGGTTAGAGCGCCAGGTTGTGGCCCTGGAGGTCGGGGGTTCAAGTCCCCTCGGTCACCCTTTTTGGCCAGCAGAGCCGCGAGACAGGCTAGGCTGACCCGCCGGATGCGCCTCTAGCTCAATTTGGCAGAGCAACGGACTCTTAATCCGCAGGTTCCGGGTTCGAGTCCCGGGGGGCGCACGAAACCGCTGCACACCAAACTGCAAATGCGCAGATAGATGGCCCAAACGGGTGAAGCTTCGCTTCCAAGGACCTTCGCGTCACCGGATTGTCCATCTCTGCTACTCCACTCGGTCGCACAAACGGGATTAGAGCTCACTACGCGGCCTCTGCACCGGAATTGCGAAAGAGATAGGAGCACAGGAGCGTCGTCGCGCATCCGTCGAGCGGAGGCAACGTGTCCACCTGCCGTCTCAAGCGCCGAGCGCCTCGCCGAGAACTGTTCGTTGTCGGGTAGTGAGCGGCTCTTCAGGAAAGATCTCGCCACAGAGCGTCTCCACCTCCTCGATCGAGCGCAACCCGAGCCTGCCGGCGAGCTTCTTGATGTCGGCGACGTCGGCGCGACCTCTCTCCCCGAAGCCCAGATGCTGACCACGGGGTGCTACTACGAGGAGGCGGACAAGGGCTAGCTCCATCGGCAATCACTCGATCGACTGTCAGGCTGGATGCATGGAGCTCTTGACATCTCGGCCAAGCCGGGAGGGGAAAGACGCCTGCCCATGAGCCAGGAAGTGGTCAATGCGGCTTGGTACCGCTTCGTCGCCACCTGGCGGCGCCAGCGGGGTGGCTACCTCGCCCTCATCGTCCTGATCGGGCTGGTCGGCGGCCTCGCCCTCGGGTCTATCGCCGCGGCTCGTCGTACGGCGTCGTCGTTTTCCACGTTTCTTGCCGGAACCAATCCCTCGGATCTCACCATCGTCCCAGCGGGCGGATTATCCGGATACTCGCAACGCTTGACCCGCCAAATGCGGCGGCTTCCGCACGTGGAACGGGTCGAGAGCTATGTGGCACTCCGCGCGTCGCTAGTGACGGGCCCGACCGAATCTCGCAGCCTGGACAGCTCCGTGGTCATGGTCGGCAGTGTCGACGGCCTTCTGTTCAACCAAGACCGGTTCAGCGTGACAGCCGGTCGGATGGCCGATCCAACCCGCCCCGACGAAGTGGTGGTCACCCAGACCGCCGCGGCAACGCTGGGACTCCACCTGGGCCAGACCTTGTCGGTGGGGCTCACCCGAGTGTCCGGGCCGGGGCCGGACCGCAGGCTGCGGCTGCACATCGTCGGCATCGGCCTGCTGAATCGCGAGGTGGTCCAGGACCAGATTGCTCGGTTTCCCACCTACATCGTCGCAACGCCGGCGCTCACGCGCTCGTTGCTCGACGACGTCGCACTCTCCTACTACGGAGTCCAGCTGCGCGGGGGTGCCCGTTTCGTCCCGGACGTGGAGAGTGAGTTCACCGCAACCGAGCACTACTTCACCGACTTTCAGGTCGCGTCTCAGCTGGAAGCGGAGGCAGAGCAGTCAATCAAGCCCGAGGCGCTCGCTCTCGGGGTGTTTGGTGGCATCGCCGGGTTGGCAGCGTTGCTCATGGCGATCCAGGCCATCGCGCGTCAGCTGAGCGCTCGTGACGAGGATCTCCTCGTCTTGCGGGCGATCGGGGGCAGCCCAGCGACGACATGCCTAGACGGTCTCATCGGCGTGACCGGATCGATCGTGACCGGATCGATTGTCGCCATCGGAGTGGCCGTCGTCTTCTCGCCTCTCGCGCCTATAGGGCCGGTTCGTCCGGTCTACCCCGATCGCGGCATCAACGCTGACTGGACGGTGCTTGGCATCGGCTTTGCGGTGCTCGTTGGCGTGCTCGGCGCGTCCGCCGCGTTGATCGCCTACCTCGACGCGCCGCACCGTGTCGGACAGCGCCGCAGGTCCGCCGATCGGCGCTCGGCGACGGTGCAACTGGTGGCGAAGTCAGGGCTCCCCATATCGGCCGTCGCAGGGGCCCAATTCGCTCTCGAACGCGGGTCTGGCCGGACCGCCGCTCCGACCCGTTGGGCCCTTCTCGGCGGAATCATCGCCATGATCGTCGTCGCGACAACGCTGACGTTCGGAAGCAGCCTGCAGTCACTGGTGTCCCGACCGCAGCTCTATGGTTGGAATTGGGACTACGCAGTGCAGAGCTCGGACGGGTACGGACCGGTGCCCAATCAAGCTACGGCGATGCTCTCCAGCGATCGGACGGTCATATCCTCGTCGGGGGTGTGGTTTGCCACCCTGCAGCTCGACGGCGTCGAGGTCCCCGTGCTTCTCGCCTATCCGAACGCCCCGGTTAGTCCGCCCATCGTCCAGGGACACGGGTTGCGGACACCGAACCAGATCGTCCTTGGCGCGACGACGCTCGCCCAGCTGCACAAACACATTGGCGACGTCCTCCAAATGCGTTACACGTCGGGTTTCCCGCCCCGCCCGATCCGCCTCCTGATCGTCGGTGTGGCCACCCTGCCCGCCATCGGGATAGCCGAGGCGCTGCACACTTCGATGGCGATCGGTGCCATCGTGCCTGCCGACAACGGGAGCCTGACAAAGCAATTCGGCCCAGAGGCCTATCCCGGCTGCAATGGTCCGAACATGGTCTTCCTCCGGGTTCACGGTGGGGTCGGATCCGCTGGCGGGTTTGCGGCGGCACGGCGGCTCGCCACTTCGGCCAACGCCGTCTTGTCGACCGAACCCCAGGATTCGAGCTGCGGGGGCAACCAGGCGTCGGTGCTCTCAGTGCAGCGCCCGGCGCAGATCATGAACTACCGCAGTATGGGGACCACGCCGGTCCTGCTAGCGGCCGGACTCGCCTTCGGAGCGGTGGTCGCTCTCGGACTAGCGCTCACCGCGTCGGTGCGGCGTCGACGTCGCGACCTCGCCCTGTTGAAGACGCTCGGGTTCACACAACGACAACTCGCATCGGCAATCGCCTGGCAGGCGTCGATCGCCACGGTGGGGGGAATCGTGGTCGGCATCCCTCTCGGCATCGCACTCGGGCGCTGGCTCTGGACCCTCTTCGCCCAGGAGATCGGCGCCGTGCCCGCGCCCACCGTGCCCATGTGGTGGGTGGCAGTGGCTGGGTTGGCCGCCATCATCCTCGCCAACGTCGTGGCCGCAGTCCCGGGCCGAAGCGCTGCGCGAACGCCGACCGCGCTGGTGCTGCACGACGAGTAGCCGTCCGCCGCCGCCCCATGGCCCATCGAGACGCCGATCGGGCAGAACAGAACAACGGCGAACAGTCCGGTGCCGACCCAACTGTCCCCGCTCCTTGACACGCCAGGCGCTTCCCGTTACCGTGAGCGCGTTCGGGGCTCACCCCCGTGATTTTTTTAGGGGAACTTTCTTATGAATCCTTCCCAAGATAGTCCGGCTCCCCAGGGCCCTCGCCGGGGCAACTGGCAACTGATGGCGGACATCAACCGCAACCTGGTCGTCAACCTGCTGCGCACGTGCCC
>PMZN01000148.1:0-21774 GCA_003170375.1 Acidimicrobiaceae bacterium
GCCCGACCGTGTTGTCCGACGTCGCGTATGGCGCCGACAAGGACCGGGCAACCGCCGCCCTGCGATCAGTCGGTCTGGATCCCTTGACGATGGGGCCGAGGCGGGTCGATGAGCTTTCCGGCGGCGAGCAGCGTCGCGTCGCGCTTGCCGGCCTGCTCGTGCGCGATCCNNTATGCAGGACTGGACGACGAGGCGAGAGCCGGGCTCGCTGCTATTCTCGCCCGGCTGCGCGACGAGCGGGAGATGGCCACAGTGGTCGTCTCGCACGACCTCGACAACGCGGAGCTGCTCGGTGATCGGTTGGTCACCCTCGAGGCCGGGCGTGTGGCGGGCGAGCGGAGCGCTTGGAGCGGGACGTGACGACGACCGGGCCAGGGCGGGTAGGAGGACTTCTCGAGACCGCGGGGGAGCGCTCACGCAGGCGCGCCCGCAACTTGCAGCTCAACGAGATCCACGTCGTGCGGTTCGTGCCCGGGACAAGCCCGCTCCACCGCATGTGGGCGGGGACCAAGCTCGTCGCGCTCGGGCTGCTCTCGATTGCTCTGCTTGTCTGGCCGTCATGGAAATCGATCGGCATCGTGGGCGCGCTGGTGCTCGTCGCGTTCCTGGCGGCGCGTCTGCCGCGGGGAATCAGCCCGAGGCTCCCGTGGTGGCTGGGCGGTGTCGTGGCGGCCGGGGCAGTCCTCGCCCTCGTATCCGGCGGCCGGCCGGAAGCCCACCTCGGTTCGCTCAGGCTCGGCCTTGGAGGTCTTGGCAACTTCATGCGCTTTTCGATGGTGGGGGTCGACGTGCTCGCGAGTGCCGCGCTGCTCGGTTGGACGACGCCTTTGGCCGACCTGTCGCCCGCTCTGGGGAGGCTGCTCGGCCCGTTGCGCCACTTCCGCGTGCCCGTCGACGAGCTTGTCGGTGCGATAGCGCTCTCCATCAGATGCCTGCCGTTGCTGCTCGAAGAGGCGCGGGTGCTGCGGGCGGCTCGCAGGGCTCGCCGGCCGGCCAGCCCTCGGTCGTTCAAGGAACTTGGCGACGAGTCCGTCGAAGTCGTTTTCGGGGCTCTCGCCAACGCGATCAGACGGGCACGGGAGATCGCCGAGGCGATCGAGGCGAGAGGCGGTGTGCCGACCGTTGCTCCTGAGACCCACCCGTTCGCACGGGTTGACGCGCTCGCCTTGGTGATAAGTGCAATGGCGGTCGCTGCCATGGCCGTTCTTCGCTGAGGGCCCGGGCGGCGGCACCGTTCCGGCCGGTCGCCGAGTCTCCGGTCTAGGTCGAACGGTGAATCCACGCGAGAGCCCGGTCGTAGACTTGTCACGTGAAGCGCGACGAGGTGGAACGGCGCCTCTTGGAGGTCCACGCTCGTCTCGTGCGCGCCCGGCAAGAGCTGGCGGTCGCCGAAGAGCAGCTCGACGTTTTCCTCGAGACCGCGGACGAGGCCCGTATTCGGGCGCTTGTTTCCGAGACACCGCTGGCCGACCGCGACTGGCAGGATGCTCAACGACACGCTGAGGCGATGATCCGTGGCCGTGACAGTGCCGGTGCCCGAGTAGCCGAGCTGGAGCGTGCGCAGGACGAGCTGCTTGCCAAGCTCGTAGTGTGAAGGGCAATCGGACGAAGCAAGAGGCGTGAGTCAATAAAGGAGCGGACCCGTTGGCCAGAACCGTCGTGATCGCTGAGGATGAGGCGATCGTTCGCCTCGACCTGCGCGAAATACTCGAAGAGCAGGGCTTCGACGTCGTCGGCGAGACTGGACGTGGCGACGAGGCCGTCGAGCTCGCGAGACAGCATCGGCCCGACCTCGTGATCCTCGACATCAAGATGCCGGGGCTCGACGGGTTGTCGGCGGCCAGCGAGATCAATGTCGACCGGGCTTCGGCCGTGCTCATCCTCACGGCGTTCAGCCAGCGCAACCTGATCGAGCAGGCGCGTGACGCCGGAGCACTCGCCTATCTGGTGAAGCCGTTCCAGCAGGACGAGTTGCTGCCGGCCATCGAGGTCGCTCTCGCCCGGTTCAACGAGATGCAGGCGCTCGAGGCGGAGAACGCCGCGCTGGCCGACGACAAGCGCAATCTCGAGCAGCAGCTGGCGACGCGTCGTTGGGTCGACCGGGCCAAAGGCAAGCTCATGGACGACCACGGGATGCGGGAGGCGGAGGCGTTCACGTTCGTTCAACAGACCGCCATGAACCAACGGACGACGATGCGCGACATATCGGAGAAGATCGTCGAGGGCGAGATCGTCCCCTGACCCGTCACGGCCGGCTGCGCCCGGCTTAGCATGCACGTAGTGGCGCGCGACCTTCTTCTCGACGGCCACTCCCTTGCGTACAGGGCGTGGTTCGCCCTCCAGGAGGCGCAGTTGTCCACTGCGTCCGGCCAGGAGACCCAGGCCGTCTACGGCTTCGTCTCGATGCTCGCGAAGCTGCTCGAGGACCAGTCGCCCACCGGGATGGCGGTTGCGTTCGACCGGCGCGGACCGACGTTCCGTGATGCCCTCGCTGCGACCTACAAGGCGGGCCGGCCAGTGACACCTGAACCCCTTCTCGAGCAGATCGAGCTCATACGCAGGCTGGTCGAGACCCTTGGGGTTCCCGCCGTCGATGCCGAGGGATACGAGGCCGATGACGTGATCGCAACGCTTGCCACGAGTCTGGCTGCCGAGGGCCACGAGATCGTGATCGTGACCGGTGACCGAGACGCGTACCAGCTCGTGCGCGATCCCCTCGTGAAGGTTCTGTACAACCGCCGCGGCGTGACCGACTACGTGCTCTACGACGAAGCCGGGATCGAAGAGAGGACCGGCGTGCGGCCGGGACTGTACCCGTTCCTGGCTTCGTTGCGCGGTGATCCCTCCGACAACCTTCCGGGTGTTCCGGGGGTGGGGGAGAAGACCGCTGCCAAGCTCGTCAACACCTACGGCGACGTTGACACGCTCTACGCGCACCTGGACGATCAAACGCCGAAGCTCAAAGCCTCCCTTGCCGAACACGAAGCGCAGGTGCGGCTCAATCTGCAGATGACCCCGTTGGTTCGCGACGTGCCTCTCATGTGTGTGGCCGACGACCTCGTCCTCGGCCGTTCCAATCGCGAGGAGATGCGCAGCCTGTTCGAGCTGCTCGAGATCCGGGGCCCCCGCGATCGGATCTTCAAGCAACTCGATCGCCTGGAGCCGCTGGCCACGGGGTCGTCGGGTGCTGGTGTCGACGCCTCCAGCGGCTCAGGTGCCACTTCCGCGCGTTCTCCCGAAACGGCCTCACGACCTGTTCGGATCGAGCCGCTCGAAGACCTCGAGGATGCCCGCACATGGCTCATGTTGCTGGCGGCATCGCCCGGCCCGATTGCCATAGAGGCGGTGTGGGCGGGCGCTGCAGGTCGATCGGCTGTAGAAGGTCTCGCTTTTGCGGCGCTCGAGGAGACGGGCGCGCCCCGCGGCGATGAGGCCGGGCCCGATGATCGAGCTGTGCCGGACGACCAGCCGCTTGTCGTGGGCTGGCTGGACGGTCGCCAGATCGCCGAGCCGGGCATCGTCGAAGCTCTCCAAATGGTGCTCGGCGCACGGGAGGACGGCACTCGGCGCATCGTCGCTCACCGCGCGAAGGAGCTCATGCGCGCGCTCGAACCACTAGGAGTCGGTTTCACCGGTCTCGATCTCGACACCGCGGTCGCTGCCTACCTCCTCGATGCACGGGAGGGCCAAGCCTCGCTTTCGGGGCTGGCCAGTCTCGTGCCAACGCTCGGCTCCGGTGCAGGCCGCGAGCAACGCGGGCATGTCTCCGAGCAGCTCGGGTTCGACCTCGGGGATGAACGCCCGGCTGGCGACCAGGTGGGGGAGGCCGATGCCACACCGGCGGGCGCGGCACAGGCGGCGGAACAGGTGGCCATGCTTGGCCGGCTCGCTCCCGGGATCCGCCTAGCCCTGGAGGAGACCGGGGCAACTCGCCTCTACGAGGATGTCGAGCGTCCGCTGGTCCGCGTGCTCGCAAAGATGGAGCTCGCGGGGATCGCGGTCGACATCGACAAGCTGCGCGCCATCGGCGACGAGCTGACCTCGGAGGCACGAAGGCTGGAGGCCGAGGTCCAGCAGCTGGCCGGCGAGGAGTTCAATGTCAACTCCACTCCCCAGCTGCGGCGCATCCTGTTCGAAAAGCTCGAGCTCGTTCCACAGAAGCGTACGAAGACCGGGTACTCCACCGACGCTCAGAGCCTGCTGCGTCTGCGCGACGCCCACCCGCTCGTGGACACCCTCCTTCGGTACCGGGAGGTCGAGAAACTGCGTTCCACCTACGGAGAGGGCCTGCTCGCTGAGGTCGCCCCCGACGGGCGCATTCACGCCTCGTTCAACCAGACCGTCGCCCGCACTGGACGGCTCTCGTCGGACCAGCCGAACCTGCACAACATCCCGGTGCGCAGCCTCGTCGGTCGCCGCTTCCGCGAAGCTTTCGTGCCGAGCACCGGCTGCGAGCTGTTGGTCGCGGACTACGACCAGATCGAGTTGCGTGTCATAGCCCACCTGGCCGACGATCCCGGCCTGGTCGAAGCGTTTCGCTCCGGGCTCGACATCCACAACACCACGGCGGCGAGGGTCTATGGAGTCGAACCTCTTGAGGTGACCCTGGCGATGCGTTCGAAGGCGAAGATGATCTCCTACGGCCTCGCGTACGGCATGGAGGCGTACGGGCTCTCCCAGCGCCTTGGCGTCGGGGTCGAGGAGGCAGCCGCGATTCTTGCGCAGTACTTCGCGGCGTTCCCGAACGTGAAGCAGTACATGGAGCGCTCGGTGGCCGAAGCCCGCGGGCGCGGTTACACCGAGACCCTGCTCGGTCGGCGTCGCTATCTGCCCGAGCTCGACTCGAGCAACTTCCGCGTACGCCAGGCGGCCGAGCGCCAAGCGATGAACGCAGGCATCCAGGGCCTGGCGGCGGACATTTTCAAAGTAGCGCTGGTGCGCCTCGACCAGGCGCTGGAAAGGCGCGGGCTCTCCAGCCGGATCGTGCTCCAGGTCCATGACGAGATCCTCGTCGAGGCGGTCGCCGGCGAGCGCGACGAGGCCCTTGCACTGACGGTCGAGACCATGGAGCATGCCTTCGAACTGCGGGTTCCCATGGCAGTGCACGTGGCGATCGGAGACAGCTGGGCGGCCGGAAAAGAGCCTGCGATGGACTCGGGAGCCGACTTCGACGCGGCCGATCCTCTCGAACAGGGCGAGCCGGCGATGTGACATTGTGGGCTTGGCCGAGCTGGCGGGTACCATTGTTGCGCGACCATTACGGCGGCAACCAAGTTCTGGTCGGCAGCGCACCAGCGAGCGCAGAAATCCGTGTCCAATCCCAATCGTCAGCGGTGGCCCAGCGCGGCCCGCCGCTGGTATGACCTGTCCGAAAAGAGAGCGACCTACCTCCAATGTCCGACACTACGAGCACCACCGCAGCCGATTTCTCCGCAGATCAGGAGCGTCATGGAACCTTTGACGCGGACGGGGTTTACGTTCCTCGCAAGATCGTCGAGGACGACCTCGGCGACCTGTCCTTCGAGGACGCGATCGACCAGACCATCGTTGCCTTCGAAGACGGAGACGTTGTCACGGGCAAGGTGGTGAAGGTCGACAAGGACGAGGTGCTCCTGGACATCGGCTTCAAGTCCGAGGGCGTGATCCCGGCACGTGAGCTCTCCATCCGCCATGACCTCGATCCTCACGACGTCGTCTCGGTCGGGGAGGAGATCGAAGCGCTCGTGCTCCAGAAGGAGGACAAGGAGGGTCGCCTGATCCTCTCGAAAAAGCGTGCCCAGTACGAGCGCGCGTGGGGCACGATCGAAAGGGTCAAGGAGTCCGGTGGCGTCGTCAAGGGCCTCGTCATCGAGGTCGTGAAGGGTGGGCTCATAGTCGACATCGGTCTGCGAGGGTTCCTTCCGGCGTCTCTCGTCGAGCTTCGGCGGGTGCGCGATCTCCAGCCGTACATCGGCAAGTCGCTCGAGGCCAAGATCATCGAGCTCGACAAGAACCGCAACAACGTCGTGCTGTCACGCCGCGCGTGGCTCGAGGAGACCCAACGCGAGCAGCGCGGTGAGTTCCTNNGACGAGGTGAACGTCCAGGTGCTCGACGTCGACCTCGACAAGGAGAGGATCAGCCTGTCGCTGAAGGCGACCCAGGTCGACCCGTGGCAGGAATTCGCCACGAACCACCGGATCGGCGAGCTCGTCTACGGCAGGATCACCAAGCTCGTGCCCTTCGGCGCGTTCGTCCAGGTGGGCGACGGCATCGAGGGCCTTGTGCATATCTCGGAGATGGCGGCGCACCACGTCGACCTACCCGAGCAGGTCGTCACACCCGGTGAGGAGCTCTGGGTGAAGATCATCGACATCGACCTTCAACGCCGCAGGATCAGCCTTTCGATCAAGCAGGCCGCCGAAGGCGGGGAGGTCGCCGAGGAGTACCGCGAGGCCTTTGGCGAGCACGCTTACGACGCGGAGGGCAACTACATCGGCTTCGACTACTCGGCAACCGACTTCACTCCGGAGACCGAAAGCCAGGCGGCATGGGCCGACCTCCTCGCTGCCAACGAGGCCGCAATCGCGACAGCGTCTGAGCGAGCTGCCAGCGCACCGATAGCCGAGGAACCGATCGCGGGCGGAGAGGGAGCCGGCGACACCGTAGGAGCCGAGCAGGCCGAAGAGAGCACTGGCGAAGCGCCGCTTGCCGGCGGGGATTCGCCGGAAGTGACCGACGAATCACTGCCGGAGGAGACCGGCGAACCGGAGGAGACCGGCGAACCGGAGGAGACCGGCGAACCGAAGGAGACCGGCGAAGCCGAGGAGACCGGCGAAGCCGAGGTAGTCGCCGGCCTCGAGGTGTCAGCCGAGCCTGAGGTCACGGCGGCCCCGTCCGACGAGCCACCAACGGATTAGGGAGTCCCGCACCGTTCGGTTCGGCGGGTAGCTCCGCCTAGGAGGGTGTCGCGGAGGCGTCCTGCCAACCTGTTGAGGACGGAAGGCCGCGGCTACCATGCGGTCGATGCACCCGGTGAACGCGCCGGTGCGGTCACCCGAGGTGCCGACGCCGCCTTCAGAGAGGACCGAGACGCGCGGCACCACTCCGGCTAGAACCTTCGAGCAGACCCTTGTCGCAGCTGCGGGCGGGGCCGTGCTGGTCGTCACGGTGGTATTGCGCTTCTGGACGCCGTCGCCCATGTGGCTCGACGAGGCGCTCACCGTCAACATCGCCAAAGCGCCTTTGCACCTGATTCCCCAACTGCTTCGGGACGACGGGGCGCCGCCTTTGTACTACGTGCTCCTCCACTTCTGGATGGAGGTGTTCGGCACGAGCGACCTCGGAGCGCGCTCGCTCTCGGGGGTCATCGGGATTCTCACCCTCCCTGTGGCGTGGGTAGCCGGTTATAGGGTCGGCGCTCAGTCCTGGCGAGTGGCCGACCTCTCCGATCTCGGCGCCGCCGGGCTCGCCCCTGAGGGCGGTAACTCTGAGAACGCGGCGCGTGAGAGGGCAGGTCGGCTCGTTGCGTGGACGACGACGCTGCTCGTCGCCACTTCGCCATTTGCCGTGTACTACGACACCGAGGCCCGCATGTACTCGCTCGCCATCTTGCTGTCGGCACTGGGCGTGCTGGCCTTCATCGCAGTTCTTCGCAGGCCCACGATCTGGAATGTGGCGGCCCTGGCCGCTGTGACCTGCGGCTTGGAGTACAGCCACTACTGGGCTTTCTTCCTTGTGGCCGCCACCGCCATCGGCACCGCTTTCTTCGCCAGATCCGGCCCTCACGCGCACAGCTGCCGCACCGCACTTGTCGGGTTGGTGGCCGGAACGTGTGCTTTCGGGCCGTGGGCCCCGACTTTCCTTTTCCAGCTGCAGCACACGGGCACGCCTTGGGCTACGCCGGCGGACTTCACGGCGCTCGTTTACACCTTCACTCAGTTCGCCGGTGGAGACTCAGACGCGGGCCGGGCGCTTGCTCTCGTGCTCGCGTTCCTGGCGCTGCTCGCGATTTTCGGCAGTGCCTTGGACAGCCGGCGGGTCGTGCTCGACCTGCGGACGAGACCGGGAGTTCGCGGGCTGGCGTTGCTGTCGGGCGGGACGCTCCTGATGGCTGTTATCGCGGGCAAGCTCACCGGGAGCACGTTCGCGGACCGCTATTCCGCCGTCATCTTGACGCCGTGCCTGTTGGTGGTCGCTTACGGCGTGACGGCATTGACGGATCGCCGCGTGCGCCAAGGGGTCGTCGCCGTCGCGGTCGTGCTCGGTCTGGCGGCATCGATCCCGAACGCCTTCCTCACAAGGACGCAGGCCGCGCAGGTTGCGTCCGCGGTGCTCGCCCGCGCTCATCGTGGGGACGTGGTGGCCTACTGCCCGGATCAGCTCGGCCCAGCCGTGAGCCGTGAGCTGGACGACCGCTTCGACGAAATGGCGTTCCCGCGCGCGGACGCCCCGGAGATCGTGAACTGGGTCGACTACGGCGCGACCGTCGAGCACGCGAGCACGAGCACGTTCGCGAAGCTTGTCCTGTCACGAGCGGGGCCGAGAAGCGTCATTTGGTACGTCTGGGCGCCGGGCTACCTCAATTTCGGGAGCGATTGTCAGGTGATCGCCAGCGACCTCGCCGCGATACGGCCCCAGCACGAAGTGGTGAGTGAAAGAGCCTCCGACACGCCGTTCGAGATATTCGAGGGCGAGAGCCTCTATCGTTACGCGCCGTCGTGAGCGGCAGGACGATCAGCCGCCGCACTGCCAGGGCGCAGTGGGAGGTCGCGTTGCCTGGACTGCGTGCGTCCGTGCTCCCGTTCCTCGCCTCGAGAGTGATCGTGCTCGTCGCTCTCGGTGCCGCCCGGTTCTCCGTGAGCCATTTCAAATTGGGTGCGGTCGCACGCGGCCCCAGTCGTTCCGGCCTGCTCGCTTGGGATGCTCGTTGGTACGAGAGGATCGCCGCCCACGGTTACGGGGGTCTAGGGAACGGGGCGTTGCGTTTCTTCCCGTTGCTGCCTGTGTTGGCGAGGTCGTTCCGGGCGGTGCCCGGGATGACGGCCGGGCTGTCGGTGATCATCGTTGCAAACGTCGCGTCCTTGGCGGCCTTCGTCGTGCTCTACCGCCTCGTCGTGTTCGAGCTCGGCGACGAGGCGTGCGCACGCCGGGCTGTGTGGTTGCTCGCTCTCGCGCCGCCGGCCTTCGTTCTCGTGATGGGCTACGCGGAGTCGCTGCTGCTCCTGACCTCGCTGGTGGCCTTCCTGGGCTTGCGACAGCGCCGCTATGACCTTGCGATCTGCGCAGCGTTTGCCGCCGGGCTCTGCCGGCCCCTCGGAATGCTCTTGATCATCCCGGCGGCGATCGAAGTGTCCGCGAGCTGGCGCTCGCTACCGGTTCGTGAGCGCATCATCGGCGTCGGCGTGGTGTTCGCGGCCCCGGCCGGCGCGGCGGCGTATCTCGGCTGGACCCAGGAGGTTGTCGGGAGCTTCCTGCTGCCATTGCGCGAGCAGCTCTCACGATCGCGCCGGGGAACGGTCACCGATCCGTTCGTGACCTTTGCCCGCGACGCGCGTGATCTGTTGCACGGCACCCATCTCGGTACCGCGGAGCACGCTTTTTGGGCGGTGCTGCTTGTGCTGCTCGCGGCGTTCATCATCGCGAGGCTCCCAGCCGGCTATGGCTGGTACACCGTCGCCGTGCTCGCAGTGGTGTTGACCGCTTCCAACCTGGAATCCCTCGAGCGTTACGGGCTCGGCTGCTTCCCCTTCGTCATCGCCGCTGCGATGCTCACGAAAGGCCGCAAGACCTATCGAGTGGTGATAGGGCTCTCGGGCTCACTGCTCCTCGCCTACGCGATGCTGGCTTTTCTCGGTAAGTATGTGCCCTGACGCGCGGCGTGGTGAGGGGACAGACGAGCCGGTCCGGAGTGCCCCGTGCGATGATGGCGCGACCATGACCGGGGCGGACGATTCGAGCGCCGACGCCCGCTCGGAAGACGTCAGTCGGCCCGGTCGAGTCGTCGTGGTCGGCGCCGGCCCGGCGGGCTTGACTGCCGCGTACGAGCTGGCAAGACGGGGCGCGACTTGCACGGTCTTCGAGATGGACAGCGTGGTAGGCGGGATCTCTCGCACTGTGGAACGGGAGGGATGGAGGTTCGACATCGGGGGGCACCGTTTCTTCACAAAGGTGCCCGAGGTCGAGAACCTGTGGCGAGAGATCCTCGGACCGGAGGACTTCCTGCTGAGGCGCAGGCTGAGCCGGATCTACTACGAGGGGACTTACTACGACTACCCGATCCGGCTGGGAAACGCTCTGCGGGGTCTCGGACCGGTCGAGTCGATGAGGTGCGGCCTTTCGTTCTTGTGGGTGCGGGTGCGTCCTCCGAAGGACCTCGACACCTTCGAGGGCTGGACGGCGAGGGCCTTCGGGTGGCGTCTTTACCGGAAGTTCTTCAAGACATATACCGAGAAGGTGTGGGGGATTCCGGCAGACGAGATCAAGGCAGACTGGGCTGCCCAGAGGATCAAGAGCCTGACGCTCGGGAACGTGGTCAAGAACGCGTTCTCCCCGAACCACAACAAGGCGCACATCACCTCGCTCATAGAGGAGTTCCACTACCCGCGTCTGGGCCCGGGAATGATGTGGGAGAGTGCCCAAAAGCTCGTGGAGGACCAGGGCTCCAAGGTGTTGCTGGGCACCCGGCTCGAGTCGGTCCGCCGTTCCGGCGGTCGCGCGGTGACAGCGGTCACGCGATCGGTCGCGCCGCACGACGCCGGCGCCGCGCGTGCGGTGGCCGGAGACGCGGGTGAGGCGACCGCCACCGCAAGCTGGCCCTTTGACCACTTGATCTCCTCGATGCCGCTCGCCGAGCTTGTTCAGGTCATGGATCCGCCGGCACCTGAGGAGGTACAACAGGCGGCCCGCGCCCTGCGCTATCGCGACTTCCTCACCGTCGCGTTGGTGTTGCCTGCCGAACGCGGGTTTCCGGACAACTGGATCTACGTCCATTCGGAGAAGGTACGTGTGGGGCGCGTCCAGAACTTCGGCTCGTGGTCGCCCGATCTGGTGAAACAAGGCCGAACTTGCCTCGGGCTCGAGTACTTCGTCTTCGAGGGTGACGCCCTCTGGTCGATGGCAGACGACGACCTCGTGGCCCTCGGCATCGGGGAGCTGGCGACGCTCGGCCTGGTGCAGCCCGACGACGTCGAGAAGGGCTTCGTGGTCAGGATGCCGAAGGCCTACCCGGTCTATGACGCGGGCTATCACTTGAAGGTGCAGGTAATCCGGGAGTGGCTGGAAGCCGAGACGCCCAATGTCCATCCGATTGGCCGTAACGGCATGCATCGCTACAACAACCAGGATCACTCGATGCTGACTGCGATGCTGACGGTCGAGGGCCTCTACGGGGAACCTTTCGACACTTGGGCTGTGAACGTGGAATCGGACTACCACGAGGAACAGGTCGGAAGGCAGTCCAGTGTGTCGCCGTCGCGCGGCGCCGGTCGAGCTGTGCCCACGCCGGTCGGATCATGAGCGGCAGCTGATGAGGGGTCGTGACCCCGATCCGCCCTTGGGATCGGCCTCCCGACCGGAGGCTGCGAGCGCGGCGATGCCCGGCGATGGGCCAGGCGCGCTTGGCGCGGCTAGTGCCCCCGCGATAGCCGAGCTTGCCGAGCTCGCTCGTGAAGCCGGCCTACGACGGGTGGGCTTGCTCGCATGGCGGGACATCGACGACGCGGAGGCGGGCGGGTCCGAGCTGCACGCGCACGAAGTCGCCACCCGATGGGCCGCGGCGGGCATCGACGTCGTGTTGAGGACGTCTTCGGTCGCCGGACGAGCAGTCCTGGTCGAACGCGGGGGCTATCGGGTCGTCCGCCGCTCCGGTCGTTACGCCGTGTTCGTGACAGGTCCGATGGATCTCGCGGCGAGTCGTCTCGGTCCACTGGACGGGCTGGTCGAGATCTGGAACGGAATGCCGTGGCTGAGCCCGCTCTGGTCGCGGTTGCCCAGGGTCGTGTTCCTGCACCACGTGCACGGCGAGATGTGGTCGATGGCGCTGCCCTCGCCGCTAGCCGAGGCGGGCAACTTGCTCGAGTCACGTCTTGCCCCGCCCTTCTACCGCAGATCACAGATAGTGACCCTTTCGGAGTCGTGCCGCCGAGAGATCGTGGCTCTGCCCGGCGTGCGGGCGGGCCGTGTCAGCGTCGTGCCCCCGGGGATAAGCGCCTGCTACTCGCCGGGAGGCCAGCGCGCGGACCGGCCGCTCGTGGTCGCAGTCGGCCGCCTCGTGCCCGTCAAGAACTTCTCCAGGCTGATCGGGGTCCTTGCGCGGGTGCACGAGAAGGTCCCTGATCTCGAGACGATCATCGTCGGTGAGGGAATGGAGCGGTCAAGCCTCCAAGCGAGGCTCCGCGAGCTCGGCGCGGACGGCTATGTATCGCTCCCCGGCCGGGTGAGCTCGGACGAGCTCGTGCACTTGTACCGCCGGGCGTGGGTAGTCGCATCGACGTCGGTGCGAGAAGGTTGGGGCATGACCGTCAGCGAGGCCGCGGCGTGCGGGACACCGGCGGTTGCCACGCGAATCCCCGGGCACATCGATGTGATTGACCATGGGATCACCGGGATGTTGGCCGATCGGGACGATGAGCTGGAACAGCAGCTCGAGACGTTGCTCGCTGATCCGNNTGCTCCGCCGCCGACTTGGCCGCGCGGCGGCAGCGCGTGTCGCCCCGCTCACCTGGGAGGCGACGGCGCGTGGGACCTTGGCGGCCCTTGTGGCCGACGCGCGGAGCAGGTCTCCGCGCGCGGAGGTCCGGTCTCTGGGCCATTGAGGTCGTGTGCCAGCTTTCGTGGGGCCGCCGGCGCGTGCAGGGGCGGTAGTGCACGGGCCACAGCGCCAAGGACCTGTGGTCCGGCGAGTCGATCCTCATGTCACATGCTTTTTCTGCATCAACTGCTCTCTGAGGAGTGCCGGCTAGAGCTGTCTCGGTTGCCAGGAAGTCGGTGACGCCGGGCGAGCTCGACCGCCATGTCGGTCGCAAGCGCAACGACACCGACGAACGCGAGCACTCCCGCGGTCTCGAAGTTGTGCGGCCACGCGCTACCCGGCGGGTAGTGATGGCGGACTTGATCGAAGACCGTCACCGCGCCTGCGGCGCCGATACATCCGACAGCCGAAAGACTGAGAACCGAGCGTGCACGGGACCACCGGAGGCCGGCGATGGCGAGGACCGCGGTCGCGCCGGCGATCGAGGCCGCCCAGGACGGCGGCAGCACCACCATCGCGATCGCTCCGCACGCGGCGGCGACAAGGATGCAGGTGAGCAGCTTGGGAGGCTCTCCGCTGGTCGCCAAGGGCGATCCCAAGATGGGCGACGCGTCGAGAGCAGATGTTTGTGAATGGCGCGTCGGTGTGGCATCCCAGGAGCCAGGGTCAGCCGTGACCGTGCCGCCGGCCGGCTCCACCACTTGCTTCTCAGCCGAGCGGGGTCCGCGGCGCCGAAACCGACGCCGGATGGGACCGATGGGAACGAAACCGAGCAACAGGCAAAGCGCCAGCGTGGCACCCGAAGCTATGACGGCGGGCGTCACGATCCCCTGGGGCGCGAATTCGAGCGTCACGACGAAGGTGCTGCTTCGCTGTGGCGAGACGTACCAGCCGTTCGCATACCCGTCGATCAGTTGAGGCGCCCCGAGTGAGCGCCCGCCACGCCAGGTGGCCTCCCAGCCTGCGTTCAAGCTCTCGCCGAGGACGAGCCAGAACGGCCGCGTGGCGCCTTGGACCTCGAGCTTCGCGGATGTCGCTGTCGATCCGAGGACTCGGACCGTGGGCGTCGGCAGGAACGATGTCGCCGGGGTGCCGATCGTCCCCGACGCCGGCTCAGCGCTGCCGTCGGCCAGCGGAGGGAGAACGGCCCCTCCCGGAGCGGAATCGAGCACGACCCGGTCGAGATCCCAGCCCGTGGTCTTTCCCCAGGCAGCGTCGAGTGTGTGGTTGCCGGGCCCGAGAACGATGCCGTTGGCGTCCGGCCCGCACCCTGAGACGGTCAAGCCCCGGAGCTTCTCGGCGGCGCCGACCGTCCCGGAGATCTTGAGCCAAACCGGGCGGCCGTCGATGCGCAGCAGCTTGGGAGTGCAGACCGACGGGATCTTGGCGCTCGTCGGCTCGGGCGTGAAGTGGACACCGGGGAGACCGATCTCCGCGATCCCGACCGGCATGACGATCGGCTTTTGCGTGTACCAGTTCATGGTCTTCACTTGGCGAACGGCCTCGATCGTGATCCTGATCGTGGTGCCGGAGAGCTGCGGGAAGCTGATCGGGACGCTCACCACCGAGTTGACTGCCTTACGGTCACGGACCGTCGGCAGGGGCACGAGCTCGTCGCCGCCGGTGTTGGTCGTGATCCTGATCTCGGTTGGAACCGAGTGCCGCCCGTCCGCGATGACCTTCAGGTCCAGGTGATTGAACGAGATGCTGTGAGTGAGCGATGCCTGCATCCAGGCGCCGATCTGGGCCGGGCCGTCGAAGCCTGGGCTCCAGAAGGTCTTCGGATTGCCGTCGAACGCGAACACCGCGCGAGCGTTGAGATCGCCGGGCAATCTCTCGTTGGAGCCGATCACGGCGCCGCCGAACACCTTCGGGCCACCGAGGATGGAGTCGATCACGTTGTCGGGGATCAGCGCAGACACGCGTGCGGTCCCGCTGAGCGAGAACGTGCGGGTGGTCGGCAACCAGAACGTCCTGCTCATCGCGAGCTCGGGATCGGAGCGGGGCGGCGTCGCCGACACACGGTCGCGGGTCATCACCAAGGTGAGCCGGTGCGAGAGCGAAGAGTCCCCCAGCACTCTGAGCAGGTCCGAGGGCATCTGGACCGTCTCGCCAACGCTCACGGTAGGGATGCGGACCTCGGAGAAACCGACGCCGGACGCGCCTTGCATCGACTGGCGTCCAGACCAAGTCGTGCCGTCGACCGTGATCCGAAGGGTCGAGAAGGTGCGCTTCGGGAACCGGATCGTCTGGCCGCCGGCGTGCCGGGACGCTGAGGTCAAGGTCGCCCCGATGGCGTGGCCACCGTCGAGCTCGACGGTCACACGGGTGATCCACCGGTTCACCGACGAGCCCAGCACCTGCACCAAGTTGAGATGGTCGGTCGTCACGGGATGATCGAGGCGGACCTGGAGCCAGTTGCCCGAGGCGCCGGAGAACGCTGCGACGCTCCAGGCCGTCTCGGTATTCCCGTCGAAGGCTTGGGACGGCCGGTCCTCGGGCGTGAGGGTGATCGGGTTGCCGTAGGAAGAAGCCGTCACGTAACGGGCGCCGCTGTAGACCGTGACGCTCTGGCCCTCGAGGCCCACGTGGGCGAAGATCGGCAGAGCGACCGAAGTCGGGTCTGGCGTGGACGGCTCGCTCACGGCCGGCAGCGTCTCGCCGATGTTGTCGCTGACGCTAGACCAGCGCTCGAGAACCTTGCGGTTGGAGTCGGTCAGGACCAGCTGCGCCGCGGGAGTGACGACCTCGTGCAGCAGCTTGGTGTTGCCGTCGAGGGTTCCTGCGTAGAAGATCGTCGGGTTGTCGGCGAGAAGTCCGGCTGCCGCGGCCGCGACGACGCCGGCACCGCTGCCGTCGATCACGAGTGGGGCGGCCGCCGGTTCCGCCCGGTAGACGGGACGTGGGTCGGAGACGGGGAACACGGCGATCGGCGGCGGCCACGGCGCGTCCGGAGACAGGGCCAGCGCCTCTTCGTCGAGCAGGCTGTATTGCGCGGGCGCGACATTTGCCAAGGCCTTGCCGAACGTCACCGGCTTGCCGATTCCCGCCGGCGGGGGATTGAACAGCGCCCAGGTCTCTTGCGGCCGCGGCGTGTTGTAGCGCCAGTAGGCGAGGTTCGATTGCAAGACGACGTCGCCGGCACTGAACAGCCGGGCGATGGGCGCCAGGGTCGAGGGCTCGTAAGTGCCCTGCTGGAGCGTGAGGTCGAAGGCTTGGAGGAGGTCCGTCGTCGGATACGAACCCTGGATGGTCTGCTCGCGGAGGACTTCTGGCCGGGTCATGATCCCGGGCCAGATCGTGTCGAACAAGGTGCCCCAGTCGTAGGCGGCGAAGTTCTGGCCCGGTTCGATGAGCACCCGCGTGGAGTCGCCTTGGGCGTCGAGATAACGAGCGGCCTGGGCGTAGTACGAAGGGATCTTCTCGGGGCGCTCGAAGTTCTGCGCGACGGCGCCTCCTTCGAGAAACGGAGCGCTGTTGGCCACGACCACCGCCGCCAGCGCACAGGCGGTGCCAAGACCGATACGGGGGAACCGGGACCAGAGGGCGCTGGCGCCCACGCCTAAGAGCACGGCGAAGCCGAGCACCACGAGCGGCGTAGCGCGGTCGCTCGAGCGCAGGGCCAGCCCAACCGACGAGCGCGACATGAACGCCTTCAGCACCCGCCCGACGACCGACGGGTCCGGGTACGGGTGCATACCGACGGCCAGCACGACCCCGACGAGGATCAACAGGACGAAGAACGCCTTTGCCCGCCAACGCGAGAAGATGGCACCGACCACCCCGAGGGCCGGCACGGCGAAGCTCGTTGCGAGCAGCCAGGCGCTCTCCTCGAGCCTGACGGCCGCCTGCTTCCAGGGCCCGAGCCGGTCGCTTCCGTAGAAGTACCAGTAACCGAGGCCGCGGACGACCTCCGAGGCGAGCGAGGTCCCCGCTATCGCCGGGAGCGTCTCGGTGTACTTGAGGACGTTGACGCCGTAGGCGCCTTCGACGCGAAGCCCGGCGATCCAGAACAGCGAGACCCCGAGCGAGAGAACGCCCATCTTCACCCCGGCGCTGAACGCGCGACGCGCAGGCGCATCGCGCAGCACGAAGACCGCGTAGAAGAGCCATGCCACCGGGGCGATGCCTGCGTAGATCAGCGAGGTCGCGTTGGTCGCTCCTACGAGGGCGACCACGAACGCGAACAGGGCGGGATAGCGCCATCCGCCCCGGCGCACGGCGAGCACCGCGAACGCGACCAGCCAGCCGAGACCTGACCAAGGCAGGAGTATCGCCGAGGCTTGCTGGATGTACTGGAGGAAGTACGGGCTGAGCGCGTAGGCGAGTCCTGCGACAACTGCACCCGGACCGTTGACGCCGAGGGTCTTGGCGAGGTAGCGCACGCCCGCGCCGGCCGCGAATACCAAGGTGCCCATCCAGAGCCGTTGCGCCACCCACATCGGCACGCCGAGCTGAGCGAACAGCCAGTAGAAGGGCCCTTGCGGGAACAAGTACCCGATGTTCTGGTGGGTCACGGTGCCGGCCGCGATCGACGGGTCCCACACCGACATCGCTGAGCTGAGGAGCCGGCCGGGGTCGAGATAGAGGTACTGCTTGGTGTCGTCGGCGAGGATCCCGGGCTTGGTCGCCAGCAACGGGACGTACGCGAACCCGGCGAGGAGAGCGTTCTCCAGGGCTCGCATCAAAAGCGGGCGGGTCCTGCTCGTTCGAGCCACGGCCCGGTTAGTGTAGGCGCCCATGTCACAGCCCGCCGAGGCACTCGAAGTGCCGGCGGAACGTTGGTTCCGAGCTCAAGTCGCGACATGATCGTCGTCGGTCTGACGGGCGGGATCGGTTCTGGCAAGTCGACCGTTGCCGGATTGCTGGTCGGGCGCGGTGCCGTGCTGATCGATGCCGATGAGGTGGCTCGCGAGGTGGTCGAGCCCGGGCGACCCGCCTACGCGAAGGTGGTCGGGCGTTTCGGTGGCGGGGTGGTGGCGGCTGACGGGAGCCTTGATCGCTCGGTGATCGCCGCGATCGTCTTCGATGACCCCGAATCGCTCGCCGAGCTGAACGCGATCGTCCATCCCGATGTCCGAGCGGAGATAGCGAACCGGCTTGCGTCGTTGTCAGGCAGCGAGCCCGTCGTCGTGGTCGACATCCCCTTGCTGGTCGAGGATGGAGGCCCGGATCCGTACGGTCTCGCGGGTGTGATCGTCGTGGACGCGCCGCGCGATCTCGTGTTGGAACGGCTGGTGAACCTGCGGCGGACGGACCGGTCCGACGCCGAGGCGCGGATCGCCAGCCAGGCCAGCCGGTCCGAGCGGATCGCTCGGGCGGACTTCGTGATCATGAACACGGGCACCCTGGAAGAGCTCGCGGAGGTGGTCGAGCGCGCATGGGATTGGATCGGGCGCCTGTCGGCCGAAGCTGCCGCCGGCGATGGCCATAGCGCCGGCTGAGCCCGCCCGACTCCCGCCGCTCGCCGGCGCGCACCCTCTCGGTACCATGCCGAGGTGCCTCCTTTCCGCGTCGTTTCTGACTTTCAACCGGCCGGCGACCAGCCTGCCGCGATCGAAGCGCTGGCGCGTGGCTTAGAGCGAGGCGACCGCTTCCAGGCGCTGCTCGGGATCACCGGGAGCGGCAAGAGCGCGACGATTGCCTGGACCATCGAGAAGGTGCAGCGGCCGACTCTGGTGCTCGCCCCGAACAAGTCGCTCGCCGCCCAGCTCGCGGGTGAGCTGCGCGGCTTCTTTCCTGACAACCGGGTCGAGTACTTCGTCTCGTACTACGACTACTACCAGCCCGAGGCCTACCTGCCGTCCTCGGACACCTACATCGAGAAGGACTCGTCCATCAACGACGAGATCGACCGGCTGAGGCACTCCACGACAGCGAGCCTGCTCACGCGCAGGGACGTGATCGTCGTGGCATCGGTCTCGTGCATCTACGGCCTCGGATCCCCCGACGAGTACCGGGACCAGATCCTCGTGCTCTCGCCGGGGGAGACCCACGACCAACGATCGATGCTCTCGCGCCTGGTGGCGATGCACTACGAGCGCAACGACGCCAACCTCGTGAGGGGGAAGTTCCGGGTTCGGGGCGACACGATCGAGGTGCACCCGGCCTACGAGGAGTACGCGGTGCGCATCGAGCTGTTCGGCGACGAGGTCGAGCGCCTGAGCCGTTTCGACGTCATGACGGGCGAGCTGCTCGGAGATCTCGAGGAGCTGCTCATCTTTCCCGCCACTCACTATGTCGCGGGAGACGAGCGCACGCGTCAAGCTATCGCCTCGATCGAGGTCGAGCTCGGCGAGCGCCTGCGCGAGCTGGACCAGGCGGGCAAGCTGCTCGAAGCCCAACGGTTGCGGATGCGCACCGAGCACGATCTCGAGATGCTCGCCGAGCTCGGCAGCTGCAACGGGGTCGAGAACTACAGCCGTCACCTTGACGGGCGTGCCCCGGGACAAGCGCCGTACACCTTGCTCGACTACTTCCCCGACGACTGGCTGCTCGTCATCGACGAGAGCCACGTGACCGTGCCGCAGCTCCATGGGCAATTCGCGGGCGACCGGTCCCGCAAAGATGTCCTGGTCGAGCACGGGTTCCGCCTCCCGTCGGCGAAGGACAATCGACCGCTCCGCTTCGAGGAGCTCGAGGCTCGCGTCAACCAGTGCATCTTTCTCTCGGCGACCCCGTCCGAGTACGAGATCTCGGTCTCGAGCCAGGTAGTCGAGCAGATCGTTCGGCCGACCGGCCTCGTCGATCCCGAGGTCGTCATCAAGCCGACCAAGGGCCAGATCGACGATCTGATCGCAGAGATCAACACCACGATCGGTCGAAAAGAGCGGGTTCTCGTCACGACGCTCACCAAGAAGATGGCCGAGGACCTCGCCGACTACCTCCTCGAGACGGGACTCAGGGTCCGCTACCTGCACTCGAACATCGACACNNGGTCTCGATCTGCCCGAGGTGGCGCTCGTCGCGATCCTCGACGCGGACAAGGAGGGCTTCCTCCGCTCCAAGACCTCGCTGATCCAGACGATGGGCCGCGCCGCGCGGAACGTCTCGGGCAGGGTCATCCTCTACGCGGATGTGATCACGGACTCGATGCGGGGAGCGATCGCCGAGACCGAGCGCCGCCGGATCGTTCAGCAAGAGTACAACAAGGAGCACGGGATCGACCCGCAGACGATCCGCAAGGCCGTGACCGACCTTGTCGCTCAGTTCCGCAGCGCGGCAGGCGCCGGTGGCGACGGCTTTGGTGCCGGGGCACCGCTTCCCAGCCGAGCCGGGTCCGATCGATCGCGCCGCGCCGGACGGCGAGCTGTCGAGCGTGCCGCCGACCTGCTCGATGTGTCCATCAAAGGGCGTGCCGGCAACGGCGAGCTTCCCGTGGACGAGCTCGGAAGGCTGATCGCCACGCTCGAGCGCGAGATGGGGGCCGCGGCCGCGGAGCTTCGTTTCGAGTATGCGGCGAGGTTGCGAGACGAGATCCGGTCGCTACGCCGGGAGCTCAGGGAGGTCGGGTGAGCACTCGGGGCCTGGCCCGGATGACCAGCTCGGGCGTGCCGGGCGCCGTCAGGCGCGCCCCGGTGGGTGGGTAGTCTGCGGCCGTGCCAAGCACCCTGGTTGTTCGCGGGGCCCGCGAGCACAATCTCAAGAATGTCTCGGTAGAGCTTCCGCGCGACCGCCTCATCGTGTTCACCGGGCTGTCGGGCTCGGGGAAGTCGTCGCTCGCGTTCGACACGATCTACGCCGAAGGCCAGCGCCGCTACGTCGAGTCTCTGTCGTCTTATGCCCGGCAATTCCTCGGGCAGATGGACAAGCCGGACGTGGACTTCATAGAGGGATTGTCGCCCGCGATCTCCATTGACCAGAAGTCCTCGTCGCGCAACCCCCGTTCGACGGTCGGGACCGTCACCGAGATCTATGACTACCTGCGTCTGCTCTATGCGCGCATCGGCCAGCCGCATTGCCCCAGCTGCGGCCGGCTGGTCACGCGCCAGAGCCCCCAACAGATCGTCGATCGCCTGAGCGACCTACCCGACGGGACTCGGTTCCAGGTTCTCGCTCCGGTCGTGCGCGGCCGCAAGGGCGAGTATTCGGCGCTCCTCGACGACCTCGCCAAGCAGGGATTCGCGAGGGCGCGTGTGGACGGCGAGCTCATGGAGCTTTCCGAGCGCGCCTCGCTCGAGCTCGCCCGTTACGAACAGCACACCATCGAGGTGGTTGTCGACCGCCTTGTCCGTCGCGACGGCATCGAGCGTCGCCTGACCGACTCGATCGAGACCGCGCTACGCCTCGGCGAGGGGGTAGCCGAGATCCTGCTGACGCCGGACGCCAAGTCGTCGCCACCTGGGCGAAGGACCAAGGGGGCCACGAAAGCTGCGGCCGCCAAGGCAGCCGACGCCGCCGAGGACGGGATCTCGGATTCGACAGAGGAGGGATCGCAGGACGGGGACGGCGAGCAGGTGCTCACCTTCTCCCAGCACCTGGCATGCGTGCACTGCGGGATCTCGCTGGACGAGCTGGCGCCGAGGAGCTTCTCGTTCAACTCGCCCTTCGGGGCGTGTCCGTCGTGCAACGGACTGGGCACCCGTTTCGAGGTCGATCCTGATCTGGTCGTGCCCAACCCGGATCTCTCCGTTTCACAAGGGGCTATCGGGCCCTGGGCGGGAGCACGAACGGAGTACTTCTCGCGGGTGCTCAAGGCCGTGGCCGAGGCGAGCGACTTCAGCATGGACAAGCCCTGGTCCAAGCTCACCAAGCCACAGCGCAAGATCCTCCTATACGGCGCCGGCACGCGGCGAGTGCATGTCCAATACCGCAACCGGTACGGCACGTTGCGCAGCTACGACACACAGTTCGAAGGTGTCGTGCCGTGGCTGCAGAGGCGCCACAGCGATGCGGACTCCGAGTGGGTGCGTGAGCAGGTCGAGGGCTACATGCGGGAGGTCGCGTGCCCGGAATGCGGCGGGACGCGGCTTCGCCCGGAGTCGCTCGCGGTCAAGGTCGGGGGCAGGAGCATCGCAGAGCTGTCGTCGCTGTCGATCCGGGCCGC
>PMZN01000148.1:21858-31540 GCA_003170375.1 Acidimicrobiaceae bacterium
AAGCTTGTCGAGACCTTGCTCCGGTTGCGTGATATCGGCAACACAGTCCTGGTCGTGGAGCACGACGAGGAGACGATAAGGATCGCCGACTACGTCGTCGACATCGGGCCGGGAGCCGGCGAGCACGGCGGCGAGGTGATCTGCGCCGGCTCGGTGGCCGATCTCGTGAACTGCCGGGCCTCCATCACCGGCCAGTACCTGTCGGGCAGGCGTTCGATCGCGGTGCCGGCCATGCGACGTGAGCCCCGGGGGGATTGGCTTGTCGTGCGCGGGGCCCGGGAGCACAACCTGAAGGGCATCGACGTGGAGATCCCGCTCGGCTGCTTCGTGTCGGTGACAGGCGTGTCGGGCTCGGGCAAGTCGACCCTGATCAACGACATCCTGCTCAGGGCACTCATGCAGCGCATCTACAAGTCCCGCGTGGTCCCGGGCCGGCACCGCTCAATCGAGGGGGCCGAGGCGCTCGACAAGGTCATCGACATCGACCAGTCGCCGATCGGCCGCACGCCGCGCTCGAACCCGGCCACCTACACGGGCATGTTCGACAACGTCCGGAAGCTGTTCAGCCAGACCTCGGAGTCGCGGCTGCGGGGTTACCAGCCGGGACGTTTCTCGTTCAACGTCTCTGGCGGACGCTGCGAGGCGTGCGCCGGAGACGGGACCTTGAAGATCGAGATGCACTTCCTTCCGGACGTCTATGTCCCGTGCGAGGTCTGCAAGGGAGCGCGCTACAACCGCGACACACTCGAGGTCGCGTGGCGGGGGAAGAACATCGCAGAGGTGCTGGACCTCTCCTGCGAGGAGGCGCTCGACCTCTTCGCGGCGCAGCCGGTCATCGCCCGTCACCTGAGAACACTCGTTGACGTGGGCCTCGGCTACATCCGGCTCGGCCAGCCGGCTCCCACGCTCTCCGGCGGTGAGGCCCAGCGGGTCAAGCTCGCCTCCGAGCTCGCGAAGCGATCGACCGGGCACACGCTGTACGTGCTCGACGAGCCGACCACCGGGCTGCATTTCGAGGACGTCCGCAAGCTCTTGGACGTGTTGCAGCGATTGGTGGACCAGGGCAACACGGTCTGCGTGATCGAGCACAACCTCGACGTCGTGAAGTCCGCCGACTGGGTGATCGACCTCGGCCCCGAGGGTGGCGACGGCGGCGGGTCGGTGATCGCCGAGGGCACGCCCGAGAAGGTGGCGAAGACCGAGGAGAGCTACACGGGCAAGTTTCTCGCCCCGTTGCTCAAGATCTGAACCCCGCTCAGAACGGTCGGAGCTCGATTCCTGATGGCAGGCCCGCGCGCCCGTAGATCCACGCGAGGAGCGCGGTCTTCTGGGAGGCATCTTCGATCATGTCCGGAAGCCGGTCCAGGGCGTGAGGCAGATCGGAGCCGACGAAGTCCTCCGGCCAGTCGGAGACGCCGTATCCGAGGCCGAGGTCGACATGGTGCGCTTCGACCTCGCGCCATCTCGACACGGCCAACAAGCGACAGGGGAGTCGGGAACCGTCGGTGCGCAGGCCATGACGCAGCCACACCACCGCGGGCACCTCGTCCCATGTCGCGTCCAGGCGCACCGCGGAGTCCCGTAGGTCCTCCACGATCACCTCGGCCGGCCGCAGGGCGCCTTCGGCGATGTCCCGGCTGCGCCCGGCGACGCCGTCCGGGTACTGGGGCACCTGCTTGTCTTCGCTTGCCGAGCGAAGGATCCACACGAATGAGTCCGCGTTGCGGGCAAGATGGCTGAGCACGTGGCCGACGGTCCAGTCGGGAAGCAGGCTCGGCCGCGTCACGTCCAAGTCGTCGATGATCTCGAGCGCGGCGAGCAGCCGGGCCGTCGCGGCGCGCGAGCCCGTGATGGCTCGCTGGATGTCGGCGGTCTCCGATTGCGTCAAGCTGTCGTCGGTCATGGGCTCAGGATAAGTCCGTCGAATCGAGGCTTCACGCGATCGCGAGCATCCGTTCGAGGGCTACCCGGGCATCCGCGGCCGTGGCCTCGTCGACCGCGATGCGGTTGCGAACCTCCCCGGCGACCAGGCCGTCGAGCACCCAGGCGAGATGAGGAAGGTCGATCCGGAACATGGTCGAGCACGGGCAGACGAGCGGGTCGAGCGAGAGCACGGTCCGGTCGGGGTTCTCGCGGGCGAGCCGGTCGACGAGATGGATCTCCGTGCCGACCGCGATAACGGCGCCTGCAGGTGAGCCGGAGACGGCGCGGATTATGTAGTCCGTGGATCCGACCTGATCGGCGATCTCGACGACCTCGTGCGAGCACTCGGGATGCACGATCACGACTCCGCCTGGATGCTCGGAGCGGAACGCCTCGACGTGCTCGGTGCGAAATCGCTGGTGCACCGAGCAGTGACCCTTCCAGAGAAGGAAGGTGGCCTCCTTGACGTCGGCATCGGCCAGCCCGCCGAGGCGCCGACGCGGATCGATGACCTGCATGTCGGACGCCCCGAAGCCGAGCTGGAAGCCGGTATTGCGGCCGAGGTGCTGGTCGGGGAAGAAGAGGACCTTGTTCGCGCGGCGCCCCGAGCCCGGAGACTCTGCCCACGGTCCCGACGCTGCGGCCAGGGTGCCCCCGCCGCCGGGAGCGTCGAGGTCGAGCGCCCAGGTCAGCACGGCACGGGCATTCGAAGATGTGCAGACTGCCCCCGAGTTACGGCCCACGAATGCCTTCAGTGCCGCTGCCGAGTTCACGTAGGTGATTGGCACGATCGCCTCGACGTCGGTGACCTCTGCGAGCTCGTCCCAGATCTGCTCGACGTCGTCAAGGTTGGCCATGTCCGCCATCGAGCACCCGGCGTTCAGGTCGGGCAGGATCACCTGCTGGTGTGGCCCGGTGAGGATGTCCGCAGACTCGGCCATGAAGTGAACCCCGCAGAAGACCACGAACTCGGCATCGTGCTGGTCAGCAGCAAAACGGGACAGGCCTAACGAATCGCCTCTCTTGTCCGCGAACCGGATGACCTCCTCACGCTGGTAGTGGTGCCCGAGGATGACGAGTCGTTTGCCGAGGCGCGAACGGGCCGCGGTGACGCGCCGGACCAGCTCATCGTTGGGTGCCCTGGTGTAGTCGTCGGGAAGCGGCNNGGCGGCTGCAGGCGGAACATTTCTGTGACCCCCTATGGAACGCCTCGTTTATCGGCCGGCGGGGACAGCCTGGTCGCCCAACCGCGGGTATGTCGGTCACGAAGCGAATATGTCAACCGGGGTACCAGGCCGGCCGTAACCTGCACTCTAGTGCTCGAACGCCCGCAATCGGTCCCCGACGCCCCCGGCTCATACCAATTCAGAGATGCGGCCGGCCGGATCATCTATGTCGGCAAGGCGTTGTCGCTGCGCAGCAGGCTCTCGAGCTACTTCCAGGATCCGGTTCACCTGCACCCGCGNNCACCGGCCGCGCTTCAACATCCGCCTCGTTGACGACAAGAGCTACCCGTACCTCGCGGTCACCGTCGGCGACGAGTGGCCCAAGGCCACGGTCATGCGAGGCGCGAAGCGGAAGGACACCCGCTATTTCGGCCCCTACGCGCACGCGTACGCGATCCGGGAGACGCTCGACCTGCTGCTCCGGTCGTTCCCGATCCGGACTTGCTCGGATGCCAAGCTCAGGCGCCACCAGCTCCTCGGGCGACCCTGCTTGCTGTACCACATCGAGCGGTGCTCGGGCCCTTGCGTCGCCGCGATCGGGCCCGAGGAGTACGGCAGGCTCGTGGAGGAGCTGATGGAGTTTCTCGACGGCGACACCAAGCCGGTCGTCGACCGCCTCGAAGCCGAGATGCGCCGGGCGGCAGGGGAGCTCGAGTTCGAGCGGGCGGCGCGCCTGCGTGACCGTTTGGCCACGGTCCGCCTCGCGATCGAGCGCCAACAGATGGTGACCGATACCCCTGAGGACCTCGACGCCCTCGCGATCGCCGAGGACGAGCTTGTCGCGGCGGTGCAGGTCTTCCACGTCCGGCGCGGGCGGGTCGTCGGCCGGCATGGCTTCGTAGTCGAGAAGGTGGAGCCCCTCACGACACCGCAACTCATAGGCAGGGTGCTCGAGCAGCACTACGCCGAGACGCCGATCGGGATCCCCCGAGACCTGCTCGTCCCCGAGCTGCCCGAGGACGTGGCCACCTACGAGGCGTGGCTCTCCGGCCTGCGCGACGGCAAAGTCACCGTCAAGGTCCCCATGCGGGGCCGCAAACGCGAGCTTTTAGCAACGGCCCGCCAGAACGCAGAGGAGCAGCTGAAGCGTCACCGGCTGCGGCGTGCAAGCGACCTCACGAGCCGCGCAGCTGCGATCGAGGAGTTGCAGCATGCTCTCGATTTGAAAGAAGCGCCGCTTCGCATCGAGTGTTACGACATGAGCCACATGCAGGGCACCGACTACGTGGGCTCGATGGTCGTGCTCGAGGACGGGCTGCCGAAGCGGAGCGACTACCGGCGTTTCAAGGTGACGGCCGTCCAAGGAAACGACGACTACGGCGCCATGCACGAAGTGCTCACTCGGCGTCTTCGGCGGCTCAGTGACACCCCCTTGATCGGCAATGACGGGACCGACGGCGCTGCCGGGACCGATGGCGGCGTCGATGGCGACCGGGTCGTCGATGGTGCCGAGGCCGTCGCCGGCGAGCGTCGGCGGCGCGGGCCTCGCTTTGCCTACCCGCCACAGCTTCTGTTGCTCGACGGAGGAAAGGGGCAACTCGGAGTCGGCGTGCGCGTCCTCGAGGAGCTGGGCCTGACGGACAAGATCGCGGTGGCCTCCCTTGCCAAACAGTTGGAGGAGGTCTTCGTGCCGGGCCGGCCGGGCCCGGTCCAGATCCCTCGTGACAGCGAGGCGATCTACCTGCTGCAACAGGCCAGGGATGAAGCGCACCGGTTCGCCATCGGCTTCCACCGCGAGCTGCGCGGCCGACGGATGACCCGCGGCGCGCTCGATGGCATCGCCGGCCTCGGCCCGGCCCGACGCCGCCGGCTCGTTTCCGAGCTCGGCGGAGTCAGAGCCGTTCAGGCGGCATCCCTGGACGACCTCCTCGGGCTCACCTGGCTGCCGCAAGCCGTTGCTCGTGCCGTTTACGAGCACCTGCACGCCCGACGAGGATCAAAGACCGAATGAGCGCGACCGAAGATCCCTGGGAGCACCACGCCACCTGGTGGCGCGAGACGTTCACGAACGGGGCGGACCTCGAATACGAGCTCCAGATCCTTCCGCTCGCGGAGTCGCACCTCGAGGGCGCTGCTCGCGTGCTCGATCTCGGGAGCGGTGAAGGCCATCTCGCTCGGCGTCTTGTGCGAGCAAGCCTCGAACGCGAGATCGTCGTCGGGCTCGAACCGTCGGCCGCCCAGCTCGAGAGCGCCATCGGCCAAGCCGGCGGGCCTATCTACGTGAGGGGAGTGGGCGAACGCCTCCCGTTCCGGGACGGCTCGTTCGACGGGGTCGTCTGCTGCCTTGTGATCGAGCATTCGTCCGACCCGGACGCCCTGCTGGCTGAGGCGGTCCGGGTGCTCGCCGTCGGCGGCCGCTTCGTCCTGTTGGTCAATCACCCGATGTTCCAGGGAACCGGGAGTGGCTTCGTGGACGACCAGATCATGGGCGAGCACTACTGGCGCGTCGGTCCGTACCTGCGCGAGGAGATCGTCTCAGAGGAGGTCGATCCGGGCGTGTGGCTGCCGTTTGCCCACCGACCGCTGTCGCGTTACGTCAATCCCGTCACCGCCCTCGGCTGTGTGCTCACGCGCCTCGAGGAACCCGTGCCGCCGCTAGCGTTTCTCGAGGGCTCGATCGATCTCGAGCTCGAGTCCGCGATCCCGCGGTTGTTGCTGCTTCGCTTTGAGCGGCCACGCGCCGCGCAGATGGGAAGATAGAGCCGATGGCCGAGTATCTGATCCTCGTCGGCATGTCGGGAGCCGGGCGCTCCACCGCAGCAGCGACGTTCGAGGACCGGGGCTGGTTCGTCATCGACAACCTGCCTCCCGCACTCATCGGCAAGATCGCCGAGCTCACGAGCCAGGCAGGCGCGGAGTACGAAAGGGTATGCCTGGTGTCGGGGCGCGGAGGCTACGAGGGCATAGCCGAGCTCGCACCGGAGATCAGAAGGCTGCGCTCGACGGGGGCGCGCGTGCGCGTGGTCTTTCTCGACGCCCCCGATGAAGTCCTGGTGCGGCGGTACGAGGGCACGCGCCGGCGGCACCCGGTGGAGGCCACGAGCGTGCTTTCGGCCATCCAGCAAGAACGCGAGATGCTCGACGCGCTGCACGACGAGGCCGATGTCGTGGTCGAGACCGGGAACTTGAACGTGCACGAGCTGCGCGACCGCCTGATCGAGCTCGTCGACGGCGTCGGCGCCATGGCGGGCATGCAGACCGCGGTCGTGTCGTTCGGTTTCAAGCACGGGATCCCGCTCGATGTCGATCTGGTCTTCGACTGCCGGTTCCTGCCCAATCCTCACTGGGTGCCCGGGCTCCGCACTCTGAGCGGACTGGACGAGCAAGTTCGCGCCTACGTGCTCGAAAATGAAGAGACCACCGCGCTGCTCAGCCGCCTGGACGATCTGTTCGCGCTCCTGCTTCCCGCGTACGTCCGCGAGGGCAAGTCCTACCTTTCGATTGCCATCGGCTGCACCGGTGGTCGTCATCGCTCGGTCGTGCTGGCCGATGAGATCGCCGAGCGGATCCGCCGGCGTGGCTATGCGCCGGTCGTTCATCACCGGGACATCGACCGGTGAGCCAACGGGCCGCCGGAGGCGCCCCGAAGGTAGTTGCGATCGGCGGCGGCCACGGGCTCGCCCAGACACTCAAAGCGGCTCGACGGTATGCCTCCGAGATCACGGCCGTGGTCTCGGTCGCCGACGACGGCGGTTCTAGTGGTCGGCTCCGTGAGCTGCTCGGCATACCCGCTCCCGGCGACCTCCGGCGCTGCATCGGCGCGTTGCTGCCGGAACCATCTCCGCTCGGCGACGCCCTCGAGCACCGCTTTGCTTCTGGTGAGCTCGCAGGTCATGCGTTCGGCAACCTGCTGATAGCCGCGCTCGCGTCCACGACTGGAGACTTCGTTTCCGGTGTGGAGGAGGCCGCCCGCGTTCTGGGGGCCGTAGGCCGCGTACTTCCGGCCACGGAGGGTCCAGTCGTGCTGAAGGCGCAGACGGCTTCCGGAGAGCTCATCGGACAGGTCCGTGTGAGCAAGGGCGAGGAAATTGCGACGGTGTCGCTCGTCCCGCCCGGCGCAGTTCCACCGCCTGCTGTTCTGCGGGCGATCGCCGAGGCAGATCAGATCGTGCTCGGCCCGGGGTCACTGTTCACGAGTGTTCTCGCTGCCTGTGTGGTGCCGGGGATCCGCGAAGGCCTTCGAGCTGCGCGAGCAAAGTGCGTCTATGTCGCGAACCTGCGCGAGCAGCTGCCCGAGACAGCCGGATTCGACGTCGCTCGGCTCCTCGAGTCGTTGCGCGCGCATGGTGTCGACGTCGATGTCGTGTTGGCGGACAGGGCAGCTCTCCCGCTCGGTGAGTTCCCTGATGACATCGCGCTCGCGATCGCGGATGTGGCCGGGGCGGGATTTCGTGAGCATGATCCGAAGTTGCTCGGTGCTGAGCTCGCCTTGCTCGTGAAGGACGACGTTTTGCGGTCTCCTCGCTAGGTGCGAAAGAATGTCCTTGTTCCCACAGGCCGCGAAAGGTCCCCACAGGCCGTGAAACCGCTTCGAAAGAGCGGCTGCGAGAAAGGTGATCGACTTGAGCGTTCGTATCGGCATCAACGGCTTTGGACGGATCGGGAGGAATCTCCTGCGATCCGTTATCGCCCTCGAGACAAAGTCCGGGGAGTCCTCAGGCATCGAGATCGTCGCTGTCAACGACCTCGTCTCGCGCGAGGTGAACGCGCACCTTCTTCGTTACGACTCCACTTTCGGCCGGCTCGACGTCGACGTCACCCACACCGACAAGGGCTTCAAGGTCGGCGATCGTGAGATAACGGTCTTCGAGGAGAGGGACCCGAAGGCGATTGGATGGGCCAGCCTGGACATCGACGTCGTCATCGAGTCCACCGGGCGTTTCACGAACCGTGAGGGCGCGAGTGGCCATCTCGAGGGTGGTGCGAAGCGCGTGATCATCTCGGCGCCGGGCAAAGAGGTCGACGCGACGTTCGTCGTAGGGGTAAATGACGACACCTTCGACCCCGCCAAGCACTTCGTCGTCTCCGCTGCTTCCTGCACGACGAACTGCCTCGTGCCGATGGTCAAAGTGCTCGAGGACTCCTTCGGTCTTCGCCAGGGGCTCATGACGACCATCCACGCCTACACCAATGACCAGTCGGTGCTCGACCTCGGGCGCTCCAACCTTCGCCGGGCGCGGGCCGCAGCCGTGAACATCATCCCCTCGACGACTGGAGCCGCCCGAGCGACGAGCCTTGTCGTAGAGGCCATGAAGGGTCGGCTCGACGGTCAAGCCCTACGAGTGCCGGTAGTCGACGGCTCGATCACGGACCTGACGGTCGTGCTGGGTGCCAAGGTGGGCGCGGACGAGATCAACGAAGCCTTCCGGGTTGCTTCGGAGACCGAGCGTCTTCGCGGGATCCTCGTGTACAACACGGACGAGATCGTCTCGAGCGACATCGTCGGCAGCCCCGCCTCGTGCACCTTCGACTCGACGCTCACGATGGCCATAGCCATAGACGAGTCGACCACGCTCGCGAAGGTACTGGGCTGGTACGACAACGAGTGGGGCTACTCGAACCGCCTGATCGACCTCGCTCGAATGATCGGCGCAGCATGATCGGGCTGTTGTGACCCGGGGCGTGCCGCTTCTCGAGGATCTGGGAGACCTGGACGGCAAGAGCGTCCTCGTCCGGCTCGACCTCAACGTCCCGCTCACCGAGACTGCAGAGGGCGACCGTGTCGTCGCCGACGACTTCAGGATCCGTGCGGCCCTGCCGACTCTGTTCTGGCTGCGCGACCACGGAGCTCGCATCACCGCGTGCTCCCACCTTGGCCGCCCTAAGGGCAAAGTTGACCCCCGGTTCGACATGGCACCGGTCAGGACACGACTCGAGGAGCTGATCGGCGGCGTCGAGCTGTTGGACAACCTTCGCTTCTCGCCAGGCGAGGAGGCGAACGACCCGGCATTCGTTCTCGAGCTCGTCAAAGGCCACGACGCTTACGTCAATGACGCGTTCGGCTCCTCACATCGGGCCCACGCCTCTGTGGTCGGCCCACCGCAGTACCTGCCTTCGGCAGCTGGGCGCCTGCTGGCTCGCGAGGTCGAGGTTCTGACCGGCTTGCTCGACGAGCCGGCGAGGCCGTTTGTCGTGATCCTCGGCGGTGCCAAGGTGAAGGACAAGATCGGAGTCCTGCGCTCTCTCACGGCGCGGGCCGACACGGTGCTCGTCGGTGGCGGAATGTCGTTCACTTTCCTCCAGGCGCTCGGGCACTCGGTCGGAGCTTCTCTGATAGACACGACTCATCTCGATGCTTGTAAGGAGCTCCTCGACTCTCCCGGGCATCTGATACTGCCCGTCGACGCGAAGGCGCTCGCGCCTGGTCGAAAGCTCAGCATCGAGCACCAAGCCGATTCCGAACAGCCCACGAACATCGGTGACGCGGTGGGGCCCGACGTTGAGACCTTCGGCTTGGAGATACCCGAAGGCTGGCGCGGGGTGGACATCGGGCCGGCCACGGTCGAGCTGTTCGCAGAGGTCATCGCCTCGGC
>PMZN01000172.1:0-7067 GCA_003170375.1 Acidimicrobiaceae bacterium
TCGACGGTGATGACGCCGTCCTTGCCGACCTTGTCGATGGCCTCGGCAATCATGGAGCCGATCTCGTCGTCGGCAGAGGAGATGGACGCCACCTGAGCGATCTGGTCTTTCGCGTCGATCTCCTTGGAGAGCTGCTTCAACCGGGCGACGGCCGTCTCGACGCCAACTTCGATGCCACGCTTCAGCGACATCGGGTTCGCGCCAGCAGCGACATTGCGCAGTCCCTCACGGACCATGGCGCCGGCGAGCACAGTTGCGGTCGTCGTTCCGTCCCCTGCGACGTCGTCGGTCTTCTTCGCCACTTCTTTCACGAGGTCCGCTCCGACCTTCTCCCACGGGTCTTCGAGCTCGATCTCCTTTGCGATGGAGACGCCGTCGTTCGTGATCGTCGGAGCGCCCCATTTCTTCTCCAGCACGACGTTGCGACCCTTCGGGCCAAGCGTGACCTTCACGGCGTCTACGAGCTGGTTCATGCCACTCTCGAGGGCCCGGCGGGCCTGCTCGTCGAAGGCGATCAACTTCGGCATTTTGGGGATGTCCTCCTTGGGCTGCACGGATCCGTAACCGTTAGCACTCTCATGGTGCGAGTGCTAATAGCAAACCACGCCAGAGGCTGTCGCGCAACTGCGCCCCGGAGTCCCCAGGTCGGGGCCCTGTCCCTCGACAGGCGGCGAGCGCCCCTGTTGCCAGCCTCAGCCGCCTGCGACCGCCGGGATGATTGACAAGGTGGTGCCGGCGGGAAGGCCGGTGTCGAGGCCTTGGAGGAATCGAACATCCTCGTCCGCGACGAACAGGTTCACGAAACGCCGCAGCGTGCCCTGCTCGTCCAGCAGACGCGCCCTCATCCCCGGATGGTCGCGATCGAGCACGTCTATCGCTTCACGCACAGTCAGGGCTTCGATTTCGACCTCACCTGCGCCTGCGGTCAACGGCCGGAGCTGGGTCGGGATGCGGACAGTGACGCTCATCGCTTCGCCGCCCTCAGGTTCCCGTCACGATCGAGCAGCTCGGCGACGGCTTGGAGTGTCGGCGGGATTGTTGCGGACGGCCCGACTGCACCGGCGAGTGCCTCGACGGTCTTGAGGCCGTTGCCCGTGATGTAGATGACGACACGCTCATTGGGTCGGACAATACCGGCGCCGGCCAGCTTGACGAGCGTTGCCACGGTGACGCCCCCCGCGGTCTCGGCGAAGATCCCCTCGGTGCGGGCCAGCAAGCGGATCCCCTCGACGATCTCCTCGTCGGTGACTGCCGCGATCGCGCCTCCGCTGCGACGTACCACCTCGAGGGCGTACCAGCCGTCGGCCGGGTTGCCGATCGCAAGCGACTTCGCGATCGTCGAGGGCTTGACCGGCCGCACATGGTCGGCTCCTTCGGCGAATGCAGTTGCCACGGGCGAGCAACCGTGCGCCTGCGCGCCGGAGATCCGGACCTCGCGGTCGCCGTCGACGAGGCCGAGCTCGGTGAGCTCGCGAAACCCCTTGTCGATCTTGGTGAGCTGGCTTCCCGACGCGATCGGGACCACGACATGGTCGGGGAGCTGCCAACCGAGCTGCTCCGCGACCTCGAAGGCCAACGTCTTCGAACCTTCGGCGTAGTAGGGCCGGATGTTGACGTTCACGAAGGCCCAGGACGCGAACTCGCTTGCCAGCTCCGCGCAAAGGCGGTTCACGTCGTCGTAGCTGCCGTCGACCGCAACGAGGTGCCCGCCGAAGACTGCGGTCGTGATGAGCTTCACCGCCTCGAGATCGTGCGGCACGAACACGAACGACTCCATGCCGGCCCGGGCGGCATGGGCGGCGACCGAGTTCGCCAGATTGCCGGTGGAGGCGCACGCAGCGATCCTGAACCCGAGCTCACGGGCCTTGGTGAGCGCCACGCCGACGACTCGGTCCTTGAACGAGCCGGTCGGGTTGCGAGTGTCGTCCTTCACCCAGACCTCGCCGAGCCCGATCTCGGCTGCGAGACGGTCGGCGAGGATCAGTGGCGTGAACCCGGTCCCGAGGTCGACCGGCGACTCAGCCGAGACGGGAAGGAGGTCCGCGTACCGCCACATGTTGAGCGGCCCGGCCGCGATCGACTCGCGCGTGACCGTTCCCAGCTGCGCATCGTGGTCGTAGGCGACCTCGAGCGGCCCGAAACAGAACTCGCACACGTGGATCGCCTCGGCCGCGTACATGTGTGCGCACTCCCGACAGCGAAGCCCAAGGACATGGCCCACGAGACCCTCCTCATCGTTCGGGCATTGGCACCTGGCACGGCCCGAGAGGCTCGTACTGGTTGTCGCGGCTTTCGTAAGGCCCGATCCCTCGGCCGCTCTGGATGATTGGCCCCAAGTGTGGACGACAGCCTGGCGCACGTCAAAGTTCGCGGGCTCACGCCGATGATCACCGATGAGGTGAGGTCGCAGGCGTCACAGGCCCTAACCTGACGACCGACGATGGCCACCGTATCCGACGTCGCGACGACGATTGCGTCTTACCACCACGGGGACTTCCCGGTCGCCGAGCTGCGGGCGATGAAGAAGGACCAGCGGATCTCGGTCTGCATTCCCGCCCGTGACGAGGGGGCGACCGTCGGTGCCATCGTCGAGATCGTGCGTCGTGAGCTCGTCGACGGCGCCGGGCTCGTCGACGACCTGCTCGTGGTCGACGATCGGTCCGATGACGCGACCGCTGTGGTTGCCTTTGCCGCAGGAGCCCGAGTCGTGTCGGTGCCGCAGATCGATGGGCCGACGGTCTCCGCAGTCGGCAAGGGCGAGGCGATGCGCCGTGGGCTCGCCGCGATCGATGGCGACATCGTCGTCTTCCTCGACGGAGACGTGGAGAATTTCGGGATGCATTTCGTGACGGGCCTGCTAGGCCCGGTTCTCGCCTGCCCTGAGACGATGCTGGTGAAGGCGTGCTACCGCCGACCGCTCGGCGAGAGCTCGACCGGTGGCGGCCGCGTCACCGAGCTCGTGGCACGGCCACTCGTGTCGTTGCTGTTCCCCGAGCTCTCGGGCGTGATCCAGCCGCTCGCGGGCGAGGTCGCGGTCCGGCGAGAGGCTCTCGAACAGATCGAGCTTGCTGACGGCTACGGAGTTGAGCTCGGGATGCTGATCGACATCTCGCGGTGTTATGGCGTGGGCTCGATCGCCCAGGTCGACCTCGATGTCCGCGCGCATCGCAACCGACCGCTTCGCGAGCTCGCTCCTCAGGCACGCGACGTGCTGGACGTCGCCCTCCGTCGCGCAGGGGTAAGGGTCTCGTGACCGGGTTCGGCCTCGTCGTCGTCTCGAACCGGGGACCTTTCACGCTCGTGAGCGGCCCCGGGGGAGCCCTCGAGTTTCGACCGGCAGCGGGCGGCATGGCACCGAGCCTGAGCGGCGCGCTCGCCGAAGACCCGATGATCTCGGGCGGGGGAGCGCTCTGGGTCGCCGCGGCCCGCACCGAGGCGGATCGGCTCCACGCTTCGGGCGGCGCAGTGACGACCGGACAGGACTCTTTGAAGCTGCGCATGGTTGCCGTCACGGCCGAGATCGGGCGGGCAGCCTCCGAGGTGATCGCGAACGGCACGCTGTGGTTCTTGCACCACGGCTTGTTCGACCATGCGCGCCGCCCGCGTTTCGACCGGGTCTGGCACGAGGCGTGGGAAGGGTACTGCCAGTTCAACGAGGCCTTTGCTGACACGATCGCAGAGGAGGCCGCTTCCGGGGCGACGGTCGTCGTGAACGACTATCACCTGGCGCTCGTCGGCAAGTATCTCGCAAAGCGCCGGCCAGACCTGGCGACCGCGTTCTTCTCCCACACCTCGTTCTGTCCTCCCGAGGACCTCGCCATGATGCCGGACGGTCCCCGCCTCGACCTGATGGAGTCCATGTCCCGTTTCGGCGCCTGCGGGTTTCACACGGCGCGGTGGCGCGACGCCTTTGTCAGGTGCGCGTCGGACGCCGGTGTCGAGGCGCCCGCGACCTTTGTGGCCCCCCTCGGCGCAGATCCGGCGAGGCTCGACGAGGTGGCTGCCAGCGAGGCCTGCCGGTCACGTCTCGAGCGCCTCGAGGAAGAGCTCGACGGCCGCACGCTCTTGCTGCGCAGCGACCGTGTCGAGCTCTCGAAGAACCTGATACGCGGCTTTCTCGCGTTCGACGAGCTGCTCGAGGACTCGCCGCAATGGAGGGGGCGCCTGGTCTTCCTCGCGCGCGTCTACTCGTCGCGCGAGTCCCTGCCGGAGTACCTCGCCTACCGGACCGAGGTGGAACACGTCGTGGCCCGGGTGAACGAACGCTGGGGAGCGCGCGGCTACACGCCGGTGGTCCTCGACCTCGAGGACGACTTCGCGGCGACAGTGGCCGCCTTGCGGCGCTACGACATGCTGCTTGTCAATCCCATCCGGGACGGCCTCAACCTTGTCGCCATGGAAGGGCCGGCGGTCAACGAGCGCGACGGCGTGCTCGTGCTCTCACGAGAGGCCGGCGCCTACGACGATCTCGCGGACGTGGCAGTCGGCATCAATCCCTTCGACGTGACCGGGACGGCGGCCGCCATGGCTAGCGGCCTCTCCATGAGCGATGCCGAACGCCGGGTTCGGGCCGCGGAGCTGCGGCGCCGGGCACGATCGCGCATTCCGGCGCATTGGCTGGCCGAGGTGCGCAACGCAGCCCAGGTTCCCGGCGAACGAGATCTCCACGCCTGGGGCCGATCGGGCCTCTAGGACGGGTGCAGTCGCGCGGCCAATGCGACAAGGAAACCTACTGCAGCGCCCGGACCATCGAGGACGAGGTCTGCCGCCTCGACCAATGCTCGAGGTGCGTCGGCCCCGGCAACCGCGACCTTCACCGTGCGGAGCCCGGACGTTGCCCTCAGCTCGTCGAGAGCGCGGAACGCGAACATGTCCCCGGCATCGTCGCCGAGAAACGCAGCCCTCTCCAGCGTCCCGCACAGCTCGGTCACGACCGTTCCCTTGTCGATCCCGAGCGGTAGTGCGAGCTCCACGCTCGCCTTGCCCGGCCGGGCCACCAGGTCGTACTCGGCCGCGACGGCTTGCACCACCTCTGCTGCACGTGCCGCAATCGCCTCGAGATCGGCGCCCGAGGCGTTGATCGAGCGCCAATGGGCCGTGACCCCATAGCCCTTGTCCTCGACCCGGACGCCACTGGGCAGGGTGGCACGGAGTTGATCACGAACGGTCTCGATCACCGGGCGCCAAGCCGAGACCCCCGAGCGGAGCCTGACCGTCCCGTCCGGCAAGCACTCCTCGAGCCCGTGAAGGCCGAAGGCCCGAAGCGGAGATCGATAGCTCGTGAGCTCGAGGCGATCGCCGAGGAACGCCGCGGATCGCCCCGAGATAGCGGCGACGACGGCCAGCTCGCGAGCAAGGTCGTGCAGAGCGCCGAGCGCGCCGGGCAACGGTCGGGCAGCTTGTGGATCGACGACCATCGGGGCGATCGTCCCGTCAAAGTCGCAGCAGAGCCCCGCGCGTCGAGGGATCCCGGCGAGAAGCTCGAGGGCGGAAGACTCGGCGGTCGTCAGCCCGCGAACCTCGGGAACGCCGGTGCTCTCAACGCGGACGGCGTTCGAGCCAGGGACCGCCTTCGAAACGGTCTCGGCGCCGGCGGACTATCCGGCGCTTCACCCGGTGGATCACGAGCGGGTCATACGCGAAAGCCTCGGGCGAGTCGGCCAATCGCCTCAGCACGCCGTAGTACGCGCCCGGGGAAAGCCCCAGCCGTTCCCGGATCGCCTGGCGTTTGGACGCAGATGACAACCACCAGTCGCGTTCTACATCGAGCACATTGCGCTCCCGATCCGTCAGCGTCATCTCACCCGACAATGCCAATTCCAGCCTCGCGAAGCAAGGACCCTCGCCTGGGGTGCCGGAGAGCAGTGCCTTTTCGGGCAGACTTCAAGGCCGGATGACCAACACGGTGAGCTACCTCGCGGCGTTCGGCGGTGGCGTCGCGTCCTTCGTGTCACCTTGTGTGCTGCCAATTGTCCCCGGTTATCTCTCGGTCGTCACCGGACTGGACCTCACCGATGCGGTGCAGGGATCGCGCCATCATCTTCTTCGGATCGCCCGTGACACGGCGTTGTTCGTGGTCGGGTTCACTGTCGTGTTCGTGCTCTTGGGCATCACGGCCACGACGATCGGGAGCGCGGTCTTCCGCGACAAGGAGCTGCTGTTGCGGATCTCTGGGGCGCTCGTGGTCGCGATGGCGTTGTTCCTCGCCGGATCGCTCGTGCTGAAGCGGCCGGGTTGGTACCGGGAAGCCCGGTTTCACCCGAAGCTCGAGCGCTACGGGCCGTTCGCGGCGCCCGTCGCGGGTGCCGCGTTCGGCTTCGGCTGGCAACCATGCCTCGGGCCGATCCTCGCCTCGGTGAGCGCGGTCGCAGCGACGTCGGGGTCAGCCGCGCAGGGAGCGGCGCTGCTGAGCATCTATTCGTTGGGCTTGGGGATCCCGTTTCTCGTGGTCGGTTTGGCGCTCGGCCGGTTGTCGGGGACGCTCTCGTTCGTCCGCCGGCATTCACGGGTCATCACGGTCTTCTCAGTTGTCGTGATGGGCGTGTTCGGTGCCCTTTTGTTCACCGACAAGCTGACGTACGTGACGAGCGAGCTGCAGACGCTCATGCGGTCGATCGGGCTGGGTGGACTCGTCACGGCCGGCTGAGAGCAAGGTCAGACTCCCGCGAGTGCCCTCACGACGAACGGCAGGATGCCGCCGTGCCACAAGTACCCGGCCTCGCCGGGTGTGTCGACGCGTAGCACCACTTTGAAGAAGCGGTCGTCGGCTGCGACGGTGAGCTCGCGCCCGACCAGCTCGGCGAGGGACGCGCCGGAAAGGCCCTTCAAGTCGATCGATTCACGGCCAGTGAGCCCGAGCGACCCCGCGTTCTCGCCCGATGCGAACTGCAGGGGGAGCACGCCCATGCCGATCAGGTTCGACCGGTGGATCCGCTCGAAGCTCTCCGCCATCACCGCGCGGACACCCAACAACGCCGGGCCCTTTGCCGCCCAGTCACGTGACGAGCCGGAGCCGTATTCCTTGCCGGCGATCACGACGAGGGGCACGCCCTCGGATTGGTAGCGGA
>PMZN01000172.1:7147-7302 GCA_003170375.1 Acidimicrobiaceae bacterium
ACGCCGTGGCTCTGCAGCCACAGCCCGGCCGGGCTCGACGGCCTGATCGATCCCGCGGGCGAGATGTGGTCGGTCGTGACGCTGTCTCCGAGGACGGCCAGCACCCTGGCGCCGGTGACGTCTGTGATGGGTTCCGGCTCGGCCTGCATTCCCTC
>PMZN01000066.1:0-1522 GCA_003170375.1 Acidimicrobiaceae bacterium
GAGCTGAGGCACCGGTTGGGAGCCCGGCTTCACGCGTCGCTGGAGGCGGTGCGGACAGACTCGGTGCGCGAGACTTCATGATTCAGATGGCTGCCTTGCTCAATCGCTCTTTCTCTCGCGAAATGGCCAACGCGCCCGGTGACTCCTCCGGCCCTGCCCGGCGGCTCGAGCGAACCTGAAGGAGGTCCACGCCATATGGACATGGTGAACCTGATCTGCTCGAAACGGGACGGCCGCGAGCTCACCGCCGCAGAGATCGACTGGGTCATCAACGCCTACGTCGCCGGCACAGTCGCGGACGAGCAGGTCGCCGCGTTGTTGATGGCGGTGTTCTGGCGTGGGCTCTCGGTCGCCGAGCTGTCCCGGTGGACGGCCGCGATCATCGCCTCCGGGGAGCGGATGGATCTCTCCGGGCTTTCCCGGCCCACGGTCGACAAGCACTCAACAGGTGGCGTCGGCGACAAAGTGTCGCTCATCCTGGCGCCACTCGTGGCAGCCTGTGGAGCCGCGGTGCCACAGCTGTCGGGACGAGGGCTCGGCCACACAGGTGGCACCCTCGACAAGCTGGAAGCGATCCCCGGATGGCGCTCCGAGCTCTCCAACAGCGAGATGCTCGCCCAGCTCGAGGAGATCGGCTGCGTCATCTGCGCGGCCGGTGCCGGCCTTGCCCCGGCGGATCGCAAGCTCTACGCGCTGCGCGACGTGACCGGGACGGTGGAGTCGATCCCGCTCATCGCCGGGTCGATCATGTCGAAGAAGATCGCCGAGGGGACCCAGTCGCTCGTGTTGGACGTGAAGGTCGGCTCGGGCGCTTTCATGGCCGACCGGGACCGGGCCACCGAGCTTGCCCGGACGATGGTTCGCCTCGGCCGTGACCACGGGCTCAAGGTGACGGCCCTCTTGAGCACGATGGACACTCCCCTAGGCCGGGCGGTCGGCAACGCGCTCGAAGTCGCCGAGGCCGTCGAAGTGCTCTCGGGCCGGGACGACTCACCCGATCTGGTCGAGCTCACGCTCGCGCTTGCTCGAGAGATGCTCGAATTGGCAGGGATCCAAGCCGATCCTTCAGTTGCGCTCCGGAACGGCTCGGCCCTGGAACGCTACCGGGCCATGGTCGTGGCCCAGGGGGGTGATCCCGACGCTACCCTCCCTCGTGCGGCTCACATCGAACTGGTGACCGCCGACCAAACGGGGATCGTCGGGAGGCTCGATGCCCGGGCCGTCGGGGTCGCGGCGTGGCGCCTCGGGGCCGGAAGAGCACGCAAGGAGGACGCTGTGAGTGCCTCCGCTGGTGTCGTGTGCCGCATCAAGCCTGGCGAAAAGGTGACAGAGGGTCAGGCGTTGTTGGAGCTTCACACCGACCAGTCCGAGCGGCTCGACTGGGCGCGAGAGGCGCTCAAGGACGCGATCGCCATAGGCGACCAGCCCCCGGCGCCCACGTCAGTTGTGCTGGAGGTGATCTCTTGAGCGCCAAGCCCGGGCTCGACCAGATTCGCCGTGCCCCGAAAGTGCTCCTCCACGA
>PMZN01000066.1:1532-9050 GCA_003170375.1 Acidimicrobiaceae bacterium
TGCCGACGACCGATCCGCAAGAGCTCGCGGCGTGGTTCGTATCGGCTGCTCCCCGGCGCGACCTTGTTCGCTACCTGGAGGGCTTCGCCCATACCGTCGGCGTGATGCAGACCCCCGAAGCGCTCGAGCGAGTCGCCGAAGAGTGCGTCGAGGACCTGGTCGAGGATGGTGTCGTCTACGCCGAGGTGCGTTTTGCCCCCGAGCTGCACACCGAGCGCGGCCTGACGCTCGAGAAAGTGCTCGAGTCGGTGCTCGCGGGCTTCGACAAGGCGATGGGGCGCGCCGAGATGGCGGGACGACCGATCGTCGTCCGAGCGTTGCTGTCGGCAATGCGCACCGCGGCGCGTTCGCGCGAGATCGCCGAGCTTGCAGTGCGTTACCGCGACGTCGGGGTCGCCGGCTTCGACGTCGCAGGTCCTGAGGCGGGTTATCCGCCGACGGACCACCTCGACGCGTTCCATCTCGTGCAACGCGAGAACTTCCACGCCACACTGCACGCCGGCGAGGCGTTCGGCCTCCCCTCGATCTGGCAGGCGATCCAGTGGTGCAACGCCGAGCGGCTCGGCCACGGGGTTCGCATCGTCGACGACATCGTCGTGGACGACGACGGTGGAGTCTCGCTCGGCCGGCTTGCGGCCTACGTGAGGGACCGGCGCATACCGCTAGAGATGTGCCCCACTTCGAACGTGCACACGGGGGCGGTGCCTTCGCTTGCCGAGCACCCGATCGGGCTGCTGCGCCGCCTGAGGTTCAGGGTCACGGTGAACACCGACAACCGCCTGATGAGCGGGATCAGCCTCTCCTCGGAGCTGGCGGGGCTGGTGGAGACCTTCGACTGGTCGTGGAGGGACATCAACTGGCTCACGATCAACGCGATGAAGAGCGCTTTCTGCCCCTTCGACGACCGCCTGGCGCTCATCGACGGCCGGATCAAGCCGGGTTTCGCCGCTTTGGCCCCAGATGCCGGCACATGGCCCTCGCAGGATCGGTCCGAAGCTCAAGCCTCGCTCGCCGACGAGCCTCTCATCGACTGACAGCGAGCCGCGACATCGTCTTGAAGCGAACCCAAAAGCAGGTCCGCCCGGTGCCGCTCCCCGGCGAGGCGCTCGAGCGACCTCGGCGCGGTGACGACCTCGAAGTAGACCTTCAGCTTCGGCTCGGTGCCGCTCGGTCGCAGCACCACGCGAGCGCCCTTCGCGAGCCGGAGCACGAGGGCGTTGGTGGCGGGGAGCTCCCCGGCCCCATCTGAGAGGTCCACGAGCTCGGTCACTGCCAAGCCGGCGAGCGTCGAGGGCGGGTGCGTGCGCCAGCGACCGACGATCTCGGCCATCTCGCCTTGAGCCGTCGGGCCCTCGAGCCGCAGCGACCACTGCGCGGTCGCGTGCACACCGAAACGGGACGCGAGGCTGTCCAGCCGGTCGGTCACCGACGCCCCCTTAGCCTTGGCGCCGGCCGCTATCTCGGCGACGACCAGTGCTGCCGACAACCCGTCCTTGTCGGAGACGGCGTCGCCCACCTGGTAGCCGAGCGCCTCCTCGTAGCCGAAGACGAAACGGAGCCCCGGACGCCGAAGTGCTGCTCGCGCGATCCACTTGAAGCCGGTGAGCGTCTCGACACAGGCGACGCCGGCCGCTTGGGCCATCGCCGACAGCATCGTCGAGGAGACGATCGTCGTCGCCACCAGCCGGTCGTCACCACTGGTCGCGGAGAGCACGTGATCGGCGAGGAGCACACCGAGCTCGTCACCTTTCAGCATTCTCCACTCCCCGCTCAACCGGTCCGGCACGGCGATGGCCAGGCGATCGGCGTCGGGATCGTTCGCCAGGACGAGGTCGGCGCCGAGCCGGATGGCATCGGCCAGCGCAAGGTCGAGCGCTCCGGGTTCCTCCGGGTTGGGGAACGCCACCGTCGGGAAGTCCGGGTCGGGCGCACCTTGAGCGGCAACGACCGACACCGGCCCGAAACCGGCCTGTTCCAAGAGTTCCGGAAGGACCTCCCCGCCGACGCCGTGCAACGGCGTGTACACGATCCGGAGCCGCCGCGGGCCCGCCGGATCGAGGAGACCGAACGCCGCGCGCCGGTAGGCGCCGAGAAGCTCGGCCTCGTCGATGGGCTCGCAACGCTCGGCCGCGGCGGTGTCCAGCGCAGTCGTCGAGCTCGCCAGCGAGCTCGACGGCGAGGCAATCGCACTTGCCATGGCCGCGCTCGCGGCCTCGGCGATGAAGGCGTCGTCCGGCGGTATCACCTGGGCGCCGTCTGCCATGTAGACCTTGTACCCGTTGTCGGCCGCGGGGTTGTGGCTTGCGGTGACCATCACGCCCGCCGCCGCACCGAGGTGCTTGACGGCAAACGCCGTGAGGGGGGTCGGCAACGGATGGGGAAAGACCCGTACACGTACACCAGCTCCCCCAGCGACTGCGACGACGTCGCGGGCGAACTCGTCTGACCCGTGGCGGGCGTCGCGCCCCACGACGATCCCACGCCGCGCGGCCTCGGCCCCCTGTCCGAGCACCCACTGCGCCACGCCGGCTGTCGTGGCACGAACGACCAGCCGGTTCATCCTGGCCGGGCCGGCACCGAGCGCGCCGCGAAGCCCGGCAGTCCCGAAGGCGAGCGGGCTCTCGAACCGGGCGCGCACCCCGGCGCCGTCGGCGGCATCTAGGAGGGCGGCGAGCTCGGCCCGCGTGGAGGGGTCTGGATCTGCCGCCATCCACGCCTCCGCCTCGGCAGCCAACGCGGCGGAGAGCGGCTCGGTCTCCTCGTGCCCGGTCGTCACAGTGCCGACAGCACTCCCGACAGGAGCTCGACCAGGTAGGGCGCTGCTGCGGCACCAGCAGCCAGCACCTCCTCGTGGTCGAGCGGGGTTGGGCTCACCCCCGCCGCGAGGTTGGTGACGAGCGAGATACCCAACACCGACGCCCCCAGGTGGTGGGCGGCGATCGCCTCGAACGCCGTGGACATCCCGACCAGGTCCGCACCCGCCCGCCGCAGCATCGCGACCTCGGCAGGCGTTTCGTAATGGGGACCTCCCAAGGCCGCGTAGACGCCTTCTGTGAGCGTGGGGTCCACCTGTTTGGCCAGCGCACGCAGCCTTGCCGGGTAGAGATCCGTGAGATCGACGAAGCGTCCCCGGTAGCCCGCCGGAGGCGCCGGTCCGCCGAGCGGCGAGGCGCCCATCAAGTTGAGATGATCCCGGATCAGCACCGCCTGCCCGGGCCGCATGGCTGGATCGAGGCCGCCGGCCGCGTTGGTCAAGACGACGACCCGGGCACCGGCGATCACCGCAGTACGGACCGGATGGACGACCTCGGCCGGCGAACGGCCTTCGTAAAGGTGGGTGCGCCCGATGAGCAGGAGGACCCGGTGGTCACCGACCCTGAGCGAACGCAGCTGGCCATGATGGCCGGCAACCGTCGGCGCCGCGAATCCCGGAAGATCTGCGGTCGCCCGCTCGGCTTCTGCGGTCCCGAGCCCGTCGGCGACGCCCTGCCAGCCCGAGCCGAGGACGATCGCCACGTCGTGGGGTGGAGCGCCCGCCCAGCGCGTCACCTCTGCGGCAGATTCGGCCGCGAGCTCGTACGGGTTCGATGTGGCACTTGCGACCGTCATGGAGCCAAAGGCTAGCGAGATGCGTGCCGGAGAGGCCTTCCGGCCACACGGCTCACAGGCCGATGGGGTGCCAAACGGTCTTGGTCTCGAGGAACGCCAACATGCGACGCGGCGTTGGCGCCTCAGTCCAGTCGCTCTCAGCAGCGCCGGGGCGAAGCACACGCTTCACGTTGGTCACCGCGGCCCGCTCGAGCTCGACCAAGAGGGAGGCGGGGGCGCCCGCCAGATCGAGCGCGTCGACATCGCGGTGGGCGGCGAGCACGGGCGCAAGCTCGGCGACCCGGCCCGTGATCAGGTTCACGACGCCGCCGGGAAGGTCAGACGTGGCGAGCACCTCGGCAAGGGTGACGGCCGGCAGAGGTCGCGTCTCGCTCGCGATCACCACCGCGGTGTTCCCGGTCAAGAGCACCGGCGCCAGCACGCTCACCAGTCCGAGGAGCGACGAGGCCTGCGGCGCGACCACGCCCACGACGCCAGTGGGCTCGGGCACGCTGAAGTTGAAGAACGGGCCCGCGACCGGGTTGGAGGACCCGGCGACTTGGGCCACCTTGTCCGACCAACCGGCGTACCAGACCCAGCGGTCGACCGCGGCGTCGACGCTCGCCGCCGCCTCCTCCTGGCTCGTCCCCTCACTCGAGGCGACCGCTTCGGCGAACTGGGAACGCCGGCTGTCGAGCATCTCTGCAACACGGTAGAGGACCTGTCCCCGGTTGTAGGCGGTCGCGCCGGCCCAGCGGGGCTGTGCCTTGCGTGCTGCCACGACAGCGTCGCGCACGTCCTTTCGTGAGCCTTGGGCGGCGTTCGCGAGGAAGGCGCCGTCCGAGTCCACCACGACATAGGAGCGGCCGGACTCCGAACGCGGGAACGCCCCTCCGATGTAGAGCTTGTAGGTCTTGCGCACCGCCAAGCGCTCGTCAGACATCGAGGTATGCCCCCAGGCCTTGGCGGCCACCCTCCCTGCCGAAGCCCGACTCGCGATAGCCGCCGAAGGGACTGGTGGGATCGAAGCGATTGAAGCTGTTCGCCCACACGACCCCGGCCCGGAGCTGACCGGCCATCCACAAGATGCGGCTCCCCTTCTCGGTCCAGACACCGGCGGAAAGGCCGTAGACGGTGTTGTTGGCCTTTGCCACCGCCTCCTCCGGGGTGCGGAAGGTGAGGACCGAGAGCACCGGACCGAAGATCTCCTCCTGGGCGATCCGGTGTGCCTGGGACACGTTGGTGAACACCGTCGGCGCGAACCAGTAGCCCTTGTCCGGAAGAGTGCAGCTCGGAGACCAGCGAACGGCGCCCTCGGCCTCGCCGGCGGCGGCGAGCTCGCGGATCTTGTCGAGCTGGGCGGCGTTGTTGATGGCACCGAGGTCGGTGTTCTTGTCGAGCGGGTCGCCGACGCGAAGAGTCGCCAGGCGACGCTTCAGCCGCTCGACGACGGTGTCCGCGATCGACTCCTGCACTAGCAGGCGCGAACCTGCGCAGCAGACCTCACCCTGGTTGAAGAAGATGCCGTTGACGATGCCCTCGATCGCCTCGTCGAGCGGGGCGTCCTCGAAGACGATGTTGGCCGCCTTGCCACCGAGCTCCAGTGTCAGGTGCTTGCCCGTGCCGGCGAGCGCGCGCTGGAGATCCTTGCCGACCTCGGTCGAGCCTGTGAATGCCACCTTGTCGATCCCCGGGTGGGCGACGAGAGCCGCTCCGGCGAGCGACCCGGCACCGGTGATGACATTGACGACGCCAGGCGGCAGGTCGGCCTGCTGGATGATCTCGGCGAGCAAAAGGGCGCTCAACGGTGTCGTCGACGCGGGCTTGAGCACGCAGGTGTTGCCGGCTGCGAGCGCCGGGGCAAGCTTCCATGCCGCCATCATCAACGGGAAGTTCCAGGGGATGACCTGGCCGGCCACCCCGATGGGGGCGGGATTAGGCCCGAAGCCCGCGTAGTCGAGCTTGTCCGCCCAGCCGGCGTAGTAGAAGAAGTGAGCTGCCGCCAGCGGGACGTCGACGTCGCGCGACTCGCGGATCGGCTTGCCGTTGTCGAGGCTCTCCAGGACGGCGAGCTCGCGCGACCGCTCTTGCATGATGCGAGCGATCCGGAAGAGGTACTTCGCCCGCTCGGCACCCGACATCGGGCCCCAGACCGTCTTCTGGGCGCGCCCGGCCGCTTCCACAGCCCGATCGACATCTTCAAGGCCGGCAGCCGCGATCTCCGCGAGCACTTCTTCGGTGGCGGGATTCTCAGTCTTGTAGGCGTTGCCGTCCACCGGCTCTACAAAGGCACCGTCGATGAACAGCCCGTAGGAAGAGCGAAGGTGCACGATGGAGCGGGACTCAGGCGCCGGGGCGTACTCGAAGATCTGCTCGGGACGGTCGGCTGCGACGAGCCGGCCTGGCGGGTCGTCGATCCCACGGGGCTGATCTACGGGGCCGGCCCCGACTGCACCCTCGCTCTTGTGGGTTGGGTAGCTCTCGGTCATTCGATGCTGAAATCCTCACTCCCCGCATAGGAGCCCCTCAGCTGCTTGGAGCGCTGTCTGAGCAGGTCGTTCAGGAGGCTCGACGCCCCGAAACGGAACAGGGACGGCTCCAGCCAGGCCTCGCCGACGGTCTCGTTCACGATGACGAGGTACCTGATGGCATCCTTCGCGCTGCGGATGCCACCGGCAACCTTCACACCGACGAGCGCCCCGGTGAGCTCGGCGAAGTCGCGCACGGCTTCCAGCATCACGAGCGCCACTGGAAGTGTCGCCGCCGGGCTGACCTTGCCGGTCGAGGTCTTGATGAAGTCGGCGCCACCCAGCATCGCGAGATAGCCGGCGCGCCGGACGTTGTCGTATGTGACGAGCTCGCCCGTCTCCAAGATGACCTTCAGGTGCGCCTCACCACAAGCCGACTTGACGGCCTGCACCTCCTCGAGAACCAGGCCGTAGCGGCCGCTCAGGAACGCCCCCCGGTCGATGACCATGTCGACCTCGTCGGCGCCGGCTTTGACGGCGTCGCGCACGTCGGCGAGCTTGACCTCGAGCGAGGCGCGCCCGGAGGGGAATGCCGTCGCCACCGAAGCCACCTTCACGCTGCTGCCCGCGAGCGCCCGCTTGGCGACGGGCACGAGGTCGGGATAGATGCACACGGCGGCGACCGACGGGACCGACGGGTCACCGGGGTCGGGTCGGCGCGCCTTGGCGCACAGGCTCATGACTTTTCCCGGAGTGTCGGCTCCCTCGAGGGTCGTGAGGTCCACCATGGCGACGGCCATCTCGAGGGCCCACAGCTTGGCGGAGGTCTTGATCGACCGGGTGGCCAGCGACGCCGCCCTGGCCTCGGCGCCGACTTGATCGACCCCGGGCAGGCCGTGAAGGAAACGGCGCAGGTCCGATTCCGAGCGATGCAGGTCGGCGAGCATCTCGCCAGCCGCCACCTTGCCCGCGCCAACGATGGAACTGCCCACGGCTTCGGTGCTAGGGAACGGCCGGGAGCCCTGCTCGAAAGCGAGACGGCCAGTCGCGCCCGAGCCGCTCTGCACGGTCGTCATGGCCTCGCTTTCCATTCGCCCACCTCTCGGGTCGGTGCGGTTTCGAGCGTAGCCTTCCGGCGTCGTGCATTGGGCGCCTGACCCGCACGAGAAGCGCCCGTCAATGGATGACCACCACTATTCCGGACGTTCTGGCCCCGCCGACGCTGCTTGGTCGAGGTCGGCCACGGTGAACACGGCGCTCACGGTGAGCCCGGCGGCCTCGAGCTGATCGTGGCTGCCGTCGCTCCGGTCGATGGCGCANNCCTTGCGGACGAACACGACCTCGAGCCCCGTCGCAAGCGAGAGCGCAGTGGCAAAGGGAACGCCTCCGAGCTCGAGGCCGGCAAGGACCTCGGTGCCGGCGGGTATGAGCGGGACGGCGTGAGCCGCCACCTCCCGAAGCA
>PMZN01000066.1:9060-9715 GCA_003170375.1 Acidimicrobiaceae bacterium
CCCGACCGGAGGGTGAACGTCCCTTCGAGACGGCAGCGGCCGTTGACAAGGGTGGCAAGCCTCTGTCTGTCCATTGCTGCCAGTCTGGCGCGACTGGCAGAAGGGCGTTGCCAGCCCGCCTCGGCCTGGCTCCCTCTCACGGTTCTGCACGGTCGCCACGTGATCTCGTGCTCTTCACGAATTGGCCGATGGGCCGCCGTGATGACCGGGCCGTTGCGGACGCGGATCTCCACGCACGTACCCGCCGGTGACGAACCGATACGCGCCATCGGTGATCAGCGTGAACGTCGGTGAATGCTGAGGATCGGGCACCTTGAGCTCTCGAAGTGTTACCCCAGTTCAACATGGGAGACTCCCTCCTCACATAGACCGGCAATTCTCGAGCTTTGTGGCCGCGCCATCATCTGCCGAGCCTTTCCGGTCCTCGCCTATCGTTCTGATATCAGAAGAAGCGGGGGTATAGTGATTGCTCTGACAGGGTCGGCGGATGAGACAAACAGGGTCGGCTTCCCGAAGACATGGAGTGGGCGCGGACTCAGGGTCCTCTACCGTCCCGGACGACCGGCCAAGTCGTGGGCGAGACCTTGAAAGGCTGTGAGAACGTGAAACTGTCGCGAAAGTTAGCGTTGACTCTGCGCGTCGCCTCGATGATCGC
>PMZN01000016.1:0-3366 GCA_003170375.1 Acidimicrobiaceae bacterium
TTCCCAAGCCGAGAACGCGGGCCGTGCGAGTCCTTTCGTTGGCTTCCGCGTCGACGCGCTGCGAGGGTGTTCCCGTACCTGGTTCAAGACCGGCAAGGTCGGGGACAGCTGGCGGCCATCACCAGCAAGCCACTCGGGCCGTTCGAGGGGTGCTCATCCTGGATCCGAGGAACTCGAGCTCGTCGTCGGCGTCGTTGTCGTTGAGCTCGTCGCGATCGCGCTCGCACGAGGCACAGTTTCGTAAAGAGACTGCTCCCGGCCCGCTCAGCTGGCAGGCGAGGGTCCGGCGGCGGATCCACCCACGAGGGCGCGGAGCATTCCAGCGTCGCGAGCGAAGGCTTCGGCCAGGGCGGGCACGGCGTCGACCGGGATATCCGGCGCAACGACGAAGCCCTCGCGGACCATCTGCGCTGTGGCCTCGAGCAATCGGGCGCTGCGAGTCAACATGGCTTGGGGGAGCAGGACAGGTCCGGATGGTTCTGCGGGGATCTCGCGCAGGAACTGCCCGAGGAGGGACATGAGCTGCAGTGCTCCATGGGCGCCAACGGTGTCGGCGTTGAGCACCCTGACCTGGGCGGCTTCGGCGAGCGCGGCGATGTTCCGTCCGATTGTCTGGAGGGACGCGGGGATCGTACGGGGCTGCTCGTAGAGGTTTGCGCCGGGCTGCTCGTCGGCGAGCTTGACGGCCGCCTCGCGCGCAAGCTCGCGAAGGTCTTCTTCCTCCAGGTATCGGCGCGCCGATTGCTCGGTGATTTCCAGCGCTTTCATCACTGTCGCGAGCCGGTCGCGGATCAGCTCGGTGACGTGGACACGCAGCGAAACGAGTCCAAAGCTCGCGAGTTCATCGATGACGACGTCCGTGCTGTTTTCGAGCCAGCTCCGGGCTGGTGGACGCAGACAGTTACAGATCGCCCTCCAGCGACGCTGGCGCGCCCGAGTGGCCGAGTGGTACGCCTGGAAGGCGACGACACCGATCAGCTGCTCGAAGTCATCCTCGTTGCCCGAAAGCTCGACACCTTCAGGACGTGGACGGGCGCGATAGAGCAGACGCTCGCATCCTTGGCCGAGAGCGATCTCGGCGAGCAGCAGCTGATATGCCTTCTCGGGTATGACAACTTGGACCAGGCCGCCTCCTTCGTCAGACTCAGAAAGAACTGACAGATCGTCGAGTGAACCCTGCCAGCCGTCGATCACACCGGCTTCGTCGCAAGCCGGGCACTCCCACAGGATCCGGGAGGGAAGGTCCTGGCGCTCCACGCGCAGGCGCCCTGGGCACGGGACCCGGCCCGGGCGCCGGCGACAGGGGAGGGCGGTTGGCTGGATTCCCCGTCCCGCAAAGACCGTGGCCGCGCGAACGATCCGGCGTAGATGGGTCGCGAGCCGCAGCGCCGGAGTCGGCGCCCCGGGATCGAGTTCGATGCCTTCGAAGTGGCGAAGGTCGGTAACCAGCACGGGGCGAACGATACAAGCCGGCGACAGCTTGCCACCACAGGTAGCGGTGAAGGGTAGGACCTTGCCACTGCTCGTGGCACGCGGTGGGCAACCTCGATGAGATCGACCTCAGCTGGATTCGCGTCCATCCCGGTCGAGCCGTTCGAGCCCAGCCCGGTCGAAACGGTCGAGGAGGCTGGACTTCTTCAGGTGTTGTTCGCGCAGCTGTGCGAAGCGTTTTGCGAACGCCTCCGGTCTGCCTTTGCGTTCACTGACGGCCCTCAGGTCGCTGAGGAGCTCAACGGCGGAGTCGTAGCCGGCGGGCTTCTTGGTTTCGATGGACGCATCGACCTGGCCCCAAGCCTGCTCGTCGTGCAGCGCGAGCTCCTCCAGCCGCTTGTCGCGCGCGAGTGCCGCGTCGCGTTCGCGCCGGGCTCGCTTGCGCGCCCGCTCTATGGCGGCGAGCCGCTCGCGCTCCACGCCTCGAGCCGCCGCGGCGTCTCGCAGTTCTGCCACCGTACGCGGCTCCCTGTGTTGCGGGCCGTCAGTGGATTCTCCGTGAGAACGCCGTAGCAACTCCGTTCGCAGGTGCACGTCGTCGCCGAGCACAAGGCGTACGAGGAGCGCGTCCCTCTCCCTTGCGGGCAGCACCGCGACCCACCGCTTCAACTCCTGGGGCGACGGGCTGGAATCCTTCTGCTCTTCGCTAGCTTCGGCCGCGACCGCAATCAGGTCCTCGTCGAGGCGGAGAAAGTCGGCCAGGCTGCGCAGCGGCGCGTTCAGCGCCGCTATCCCCGGCGGGATCGGCGGCTCGGCATCGTCGTCGGCAAGCTCTCCCGATTCGACCGACAGCAGCCATGCCAGATACAGCAAGCGCAGATCGCCCGTGGCGAGTTCCGCGCGCGCCGGGATGATCGAGCCCAGCGACTCCTCGCCGTACTCCTCGTCCTCCCAGCTCCCGTCCTGGTCCTCACGAGAGAGGTCGAGGATGACGATCTTGCCCGCGGCCCATGCAGAGGCGGAGTCGGTGTGGCAGTAGCGCCGCGCAGTGGACGGGTCGAGCAGCCGGGATGGCAGACGCAGCATCAGCCGCCGGGTGCCCCAGTTCGCCGTGTAGAGGAACGCGTCGAAGTACTGGGTCATCAGTGCCCGCGGGTCACCCCGGAAGTCGCCCCACTGGTAGGTGTTGACGAACCGGCTCGGGCTTATCCGCGCTCTTGTGGACAATGCTCGCAGCTCAGCGAGCTGGCGGGCGTCCAGGGGGCGGTCGATGGCCAGGAACTCGTAGTACTGGTACTCAGCCACCGACGTCCTCCACCGGGGCTCCAGCCCGCGGGACCTTGGTGGCGTTCCTCGCAGCCCGCTTCTGCGCCGCCAGGCGGGCATGCTCCTCGAGGGAAACGACGTGTTCGGGTCGATCGCGTCCGAACCGCTCCAGGTAGAGCTGCTCGATGAACTGGTGCAGCGGCACCTTCCATGGTTCCTGGNNAGCCGGTGGCGTCGACGCGCCTCGATCCAGGCCTGGTCCTTCGCCGAGATGATCCCCGACTTGTTGGCCATATCTCCGTCTCGACTCGATCGGTCACTCGTCGCTTCTGGTCCGGTCAGCAGAGCCAGCGGCGGTACGCCTCGATCCACTCCGCGCCCTCGGGAGGCGGTGTCGGCAGCGGAAGATCGAGGATCGGAACGGTCTGTCGAAACTCGTCCCGGGTGCAGATCGCGACGATCTGACCGTCGGTCGTCAGTTCGACGCCTTCCACTGTGACGCCGACCCCGAGCACCAGCGTCTGGAACGGGACCACGAGCTGGTCTTGGATCATCGTGAACAGGCCGGTGACCTGTTCCTCCTCGTTGTAACAGTCGACGGTGGCATCCGCGATCATCTGATCGAACCGCTTCTCGTATCTCGGGCTCACTTCGGCAGATTAGCGGGCA
>PMZN01000016.1:3416-3542 GCA_003170375.1 Acidimicrobiaceae bacterium
CGTGGAGGCCCTCGCGGCACCGCGACCCGAATAGAACCACTTTGACCCGCGATTGCAAGCAGCTCCAACCAGTCGGTCTCTCGCACCCTCGAGGGTCCCAGCCGTGCTTGTCGCGACTGGGGAGTC
>PMZN01000135.1 GCA_003170375.1 Acidimicrobiaceae bacterium
TCGTACCCCGCGTCGAGCAGCGCGACGGCGGTCACGAGCCCGTAAACGAAACCGGCACACGCGGCATTCAAATCGAATGCGGCACCGCGGCAACCGAGCCGGTGGTGGACCCACGACGAGGTTGCGGGCACGGTTTGGTCGGGGCTGGTGGTCGCGAGCACGAGAAGGTCGATCTCCTGGCCGCGACGTCCTGCCCGCTCCAGGGCGCGCCGGGCGGATTCGACGGCGAGCCCCGAAGTCGTCCCACCGTGGCGCCGTTCTTTGATCCCGGTCCGCTCGACGATCCATTTGTCACTCGTGTCGAGACGTGCCTCGAAGTCGGTGTTGGTGACGACCGTGTCCGGCAGAGAAAGACCCCATCCGGTGATTTGTGCGCCTCTCATCAGGTCCTCTCGTCTTGGATCGGGGCTCGCAACCATGCGATGGGCTGGCCGCGCGTCACCCGTTCACCTGCCAGCACGAGCACACCTTCGAGGGTGCCCGAGAACGCGGACCGCACTTCGGTCGTGCCGACGATACCGAGAAGTCCGCCGACCTGGATCAGGACCGGGTCCGCCGATCGGCCGACACCACCGGGAAGATAACCGTTCAGTCCTGCCGCAGGCTCGAAAAGCCCTACCGTCGGCGAGACGACGAGCCGCTCGGTCATGTGGAAGCGCTCGCCCGCCGGGGCGGCACCCACGATGCCGTCAGCGAGGATCTCGACCAGACGATCGAGATCGTCCGGAGTGGAGACAGATACTCCGATCGTGTCTGTTGTCGGAGCCACGCGCCGCAGCAAGCCGGTCAGCACGCCACCGGGCCCCAGCTCGACGAATGTCTGCATGCCTTCACCCAAGAGTGTGTCGAGGCTCTGGCGCCAGCGGACCGGGCTGCACAGCTGCGCGGACAGTAGTTGCGGCCACTCGCCGGGATCGTCGTGGAGGCGCGCGTCCACGTTCGCCACGACCACCGGGTCGAGCGCATGGAAGTTCGTGGCCGCGACGGCCTTGCGGAGCCGATCGCGGGCGCCTGACATGAGAGGAGTGTGAAAGGCACCTCCGACCGGCATCGAAAGCACTCGCTTGGCGCCGAGCTCCTTCGCGATCGCGCTGAACTCGGCAAGTGCCTCGGAGGTCCCAGCGACGATCACCTGGCCGGGCGCATTGAAGTTCGCTATCCACGCCTCGCCGTCGACGCGCCGGCAAGCCGCCTCGACAGTCTCGTCGTCGAGACCGAGCACGGCGATCATCGTCCCGGGCGCACATTCGGCGGCCTCTTGCATCGCGGCGCCCCGTTCTGAGACGAGGCGGAGCCCGTCCTCGAAATCGAGAGAACCTGCAGCGACGAGGGCTGTGTACTCGCCGAGGCTGTGGCCGGCTGAAGCCGACGGCTCGATACCGATCCTCTCGGCGGCATCGAGCACGATCAGGCTCTGCACGAAGGTGGCGATCTGGGCGTTGTCGGTACGGGTCAGAGTCTCCTGGTCGGCTTCGAGCAGAAGATGGGCAAGGTCCCGCCCGGTGACCTCCGAAGCGAGGGCGACAAGCTCGAACGACGGGTGGTCAACCCAAGCGGCGCCCATGCCCGGTCGTTGTGAGCCTTGGCCGGGAAATGTGAACGCCAGCAACCCTCGCCCCTTTCCCCCTCCAGGTCGGGCACCATGCCCGGATCTGGCTCTCCTTATGTCTGACCCCTCGGGGCTCGGATCGGTTACATTCCCATCACGCGATGGCGAGCCGCGCTCGCAGCGGCAGGTGGTCCGACTTGCCCACGGCGACCGACGCGCCCGAGATCACCTCGACCGCTCGTGTCACGAAGATGTGGTCGACCTGGCTGTGCGCACGCCAGCTTGGGTAGGTGCGGGTCCGCACTGCTCTCCGCCAGCCGGGGAGTGCAAGCGACATGGGCGGCCCCCAGAAGTTCATGTCGCCCGCGAGGACGACCGGTTGCCCCGGTGCCGGGAGCCTCCGACGGAGCCGTTCCAACAGGATCGGCGATCCGTGTGTGAAGTGGGCGAGATGCGTGCCGACGACGGTGAGCGAGGAGGTACCGACCTCGACCTCGGCCAGGACGGCTGAACGCCGCTTGGCAGAGTCCCGCCGTAGTCGGCCGAGCTCGATGGTCTCGACCCGCCTGACCGGCAGGCGCGACAGCAAGGCGATCCCCCATGTACCGGCGCGTGCCTTGCCCCACCGTGCGCGGCGCACGTGGCTTAGGTCCTCGGCGTCCCCGAGCCACAGGGAACGGTTCCGACGCGAGTTCCTCGGCCCCCAGCGCGTGCCGACCACCTTGGCGGCTTCGAGCAACAGGGCATCGGAAAGGGGAACCTCGTGAACCTCGTAACCGAGCGAGGTCGCCACAAGCGAAGCGAGTCCCTCGCCGCCCTCGGGGGTCCAGGTCTCCTGCAGCAGGAGAACGTCTGCGTCGAGCCGGCTGCAGGACGCCACGACGTCGAAGGGCCTGCCCCAACCATCGATGCCAGCATGAAGGTTGAAAGTCGCGACCACGAGCTGCGGCATCGGAAAGCGACGCTACCGGGTGAGCCTGTGCAGCCGAGGTCGCTGCGACGCAGAACTCTCGATCCGTTGGCGCCGCGCGCCTCGGCAGGTCAGCCGAGAGTCATGCCGCCTCAGGTGCCTCCGAAGAGGGCACGCAAGTCGAGTGACGGCACGTGCTCCTGGCTTGCGAGCGAGACGTAGGTCCGCGCGAGCGCGTCCTTGCCGACGCCGAGGACCGTCGAGAGGAGGCCGAGAGACTCGACGAGCTCTCCGGTCGGTACGCCGGCGACGACGTGGTGCCACATCGACTCCTCCAGCACGTTGAACGCGGTCTGGACCTCACCGATCCCAAAGCCGCTCGTGAAGCGATCGCGGCCGATCTGTTGCGCGTACTTGATCACCTGATCGAGATTGCGAGCTCGCAAACAGTGGAGGACGATGTCGAAGAGCGCCTCCAGGCGGTGCCGCAGCTCCTCGTGGCTCGAGGCTTTGTAATGGCCGAGGTGGGACCGTTGGATTCCCTCGGCTGCCTCTTCCAAGATCTCGGCCCTGGCGTCGCTCAGCACGGCAATGAGTTCCATGGCGCTTTTCCAATCGGTCGGCTCACGTGGCCTCCTTGACCACTAGCCTCCCGACCATGAGACTAAGCGCAAGGAACCAGCTGGAGGGCGTAGTGGTCCGCGTCGAACACGGTGTGGTCATGTCGACCGTTGTCATCCGCCTGGTCGGAGGTCAAGAGGTCGTGTCGGCGATCACCAAGGACTCCGCGGAGAGTCTGGCTCTTGCTGAAGGTGACTCTGTCAAGGCCGTGATCAAGGCCACCGAGGTCATAATCGGCAAAGACTGACCCGGAGCACGCCTTCTCCTGTGCACGCCTCGGCTGACCTGAAAGGGCCAGCCGATTTAGTGCCGGGAAGGTCTCCGGCAATGGGCCACGTCCGGGCCCTCAGGCCGAAGCGGCCGCGAACCTCAAGCAACAGCTTTTCTGAATACCCGCGTCGCCCAGAAGATGATGAGTGCGCACAGCGGCGCGAGGACTGCGAAGCCTTGCCAGACAGCTGGAGCGCCGAAGGTCCCGGTGGCGAGCGCTCGCGAAGCCTGTACCGCGTAGTAGAGGGGATTGAAATGCGCGAGGACGCGCATCCACACGGGCCCGAACGAGATCGGAAGCAGCACCCCCGCCAAGAGAAGAATCGGGAGATTGAGCCCATTGATGATCGCCGCGAAGCTGTTGATCTCTCTTGTCACGAGAGCAGTCGCCGTCGAAAATGCCGCCATCAGCGCGGCGAGCAGTCCGAGTAGAACAGCGAGGGCCGCTAGCCCGAGCCAGTGCACCTGAAACCCGACGCCGACCGCAATCGCCACGACGACTGCGTCAAACACCGCCATCATCATGAGTCCCGAAAGGATCGGGCCGATGAGGATCGCGAAACGGCTCGCGGGAGTCACCCGGAAGCGCTCGATCACTCCAGCTTGCAGTTCGAAGATCGTGCTGAACCCCATGCTGATCCCACTCGCGAACGCCAGGAGAGCCAGGATCCCGGGCAGGAAGATCTCGAGCACGCCGCCGCTTCGAACGCCGAGGGTCGGAGCGACGTGCTTCAGCATAGGAGTGAACAACGCAAGATAGAGGATCGGCGACGAGAAGCCAACGAACAGCCAGACGGGATTGCGCAGCATCTGCAGGGTGTAGCGATGGAAGAGGAGCCCGGTGTCTCGGAAGGTCTTCATGCTGCGCTCTCAGTCGTATTCGTGCCGGCGTCTCGCAGTGAGCGACCCGTCTGGTGCAAGAAGACATCGTCCAAGGTGGGCTCCGAAAGACTGATGGACTTGAGCGCGATTCGCTCACGATCCAGGAGTCGGAGCAACCCGGGGAGTGCAGCGCTCCCGTCCTCGACGTAGAGACGGAGCTGATCGCCGTCGGTGGTCAGCTCGCGCACGTAGGGCTCGGCGGATATGAGCAGTCTTGCTCGAGCCAGGGCACCACCCTCGTCGTGCAGGCTGAGCAAGACTGAATCGCCCGAAACCTGTCGTTTCAGATCGCGCGGCGTCCCTTCGGCAACGATCTGACCGTGGTCCATGATCATGAGGCGATCGCAGAGCACGTCGGCTTCCTCCAGGTAGTGCGTGGTGAGGAAGATCGTCGTGCCGCGTGAACGCAGCGCGCGGACGTGATCCCAGAGATGCGCCCGATTCTGCGGATCGAGTCCCGTGCTCGGCTCATCGAGGAACAGCACTTCAGGCTCGTGCACGATCCCGAGCGCGACGTCGAGTCGCCGACGTTGCCCGCCCGAATATGTCTTCACACGGCGATCTGCGAACTCGTTGATGTCGAGGATCTCCATCAGCAATTGCGCCCGTGAGCTCACAGAGGCGAGGTCGCCGCCATAGAGGCGACCTTGAAGGATCAGGTTCTCGCGTCCCGTGGCGAGCTCGTCGGCTCCTCCCAGCTGGCTCACGTAGCCAATGCGCGACCGGACCTGCTTGGGTCTCCGTGCGACGTCGATTCCGGCCACCGTCGCGCTCCCGCTGTCGATCGGGAGCAGCGTGGTCAGCATCCGCAGTGTCGTCGTCTTCCCTGCTCCGTTCGGGCCGAGGAAGCCGAATATCTCTCCTCGTCCGACCTCGATGCTGACTCCTCGCACCGCTTCGACGGCTCCGCGTCTTGAGTGAAACTGCTTGCGCAAGTCGGTGGTCGAGATGATCGCTTCCAATTCGCTGTCCTCCGTGTCGTCAGTTGGTGCCGGTCAATGTTCAGCCGTGGCGTCGCCGAAGCACCGAAGCAAGCCCGGAACCTCAGCGGTTGAAGTGGGCGTGGGCGCGCCTTCTCGCCTGTGCGACAGGTCAGCGGAGCGGAACGTCGTCTTGCTCGAGACGCTTGCCCAAGCTCACCGCTTCGTCGACGGTGTAGCCGATCTGTCGATAGAACTCTCTTGCGGTCTCATTCGAGCTCCGGACTTGGAGATTTACCTTCGCGCAGCCGAGATCGCGAAGTCGCCTCTCGGCCTCGTTCATGAGCAGGCGTCCGAGTCCTTGACGCCGATGATCGGGGCGGACCGCGAGGTAGTTGACCCATCCGCGGTGGCCCTCGTAGCCAACCATGATGGACCCGATCAACTGGTCGCCCTCTTCGATCACGAGAAGGTTGTGCGCGTCTCTGGCCAGCTTGCGGTCGATATCCCGGTGGGGGTTGTTCCACGGTCGCGTGAGCCCGCAGATCGACCAGAGCGACACGAGCGCCTCGCGGTCGCCCGGCCGGTACGACCGAAGCACCGGATCCACAGGAACTGTCTACCAGTCGAGTGAAGGTCGCTTCGACGACCAGGAGGCGCCCGGGACCCGTGCCACCGCCGACCCAGGGCCTATATTGAAACCATGATCCGATCTTGGTATCGCCTTGTCGCCGGCGGGTTCGCCGGAGCTCTCGCTGTGGGTTCTGTCTCTGCGCAGCCCTCGATGGCAAACCTCCACCAGCTTTCCGGCGGATCATCCTCCGTCTTGGCCCAGGCGAAGGCGATCAACATGAAGGTGTCGGACCTGCCGGCAAGCATCAAATGGGCGACTTCCCAGCCTGTTGCCTCACCCAAGGCTGAGTTGGCGCTCGGCAAAGAGGCCGTCTCCTGTGTGGCCAAGGGCGGTCCGGTCAGCCCTGATCCGTTCGGCACGAGCGGAGTGACCGGAGGGGTAGTCGTCGTGGACATCTCATCGCCGACCTACTCCGAGAAGAGCGCGACGCTCACCCATCTGCCAAGTGGCAGCTCGGAGGTTGTCTTCCTGACGACTGCTTCCAAGGCGCTCGCCGACCTTGTCGCCGTCGGCCGCAAATCGTCGCCAGCTTGCCTCGCGGCCCAGCTGGCCTCCGACAGTGCCCTCCAGGGAGCCGGAAAGGGCGTCAAGGCCAGCGCGAGCTTCATGTCCGCCCCGCGCTACGGCGGGGGCAGTGGAGGCATCCACATCCGGTTCTTGGAATCGGGTGGGAATCTTCCGGCCCCTCTCAAGATCTACGACGACGAGTACTTCTACGTGCAGGGCCCGGCCGAGGTTTCGTTGACGTTCATCAACCTTGGCTCAGCTTTCAGCTCGAGCTCGGCGGCTTCGGCCATCTCCAAGGTGATGGCGCGGGCGAAATCGGAGGTCGGAAAGAGCTAGTGCCGCGACCGGAAACGTTTGCGCTGTTAGACGGTTGCCGGCTGAGCAGCCGGAGAGGGCCCAGATAGCCGATTCCGCGCTCGTCGGGTCGGGTCAGAGGGCTCACTGGGTGAACGTTCTGGCGCCACCAATCCGGTGTTCAGGGGGAGCTCACCCATGTGCCCGGGACCTACACCTCGACCTCGACCTCCTGAATGCTACTGCTGAGGACCTGCGGACCCCCGCCCGGCGTTAGCGAGACGATCGCACTCACGGCGTGTTCTTCAGTGTCAAAGACGACGATGCAGGTGCCTGTTCCGCTGCCGTCGTTCATCCACATCCCCCTCTGAAATCCAGGCAATGCTCTGACCTCTGGTGCCACGAACTCGTTGAGGATCGAATGCCTGTGTTCCCGATCCGAATCTGGGTCGATCCTCACCTGGATCACGGCAGCGTAAGCCACGCATCATCACCTCCGTAGCGACATTTCATGAATGATGCCAGCGTACGCTGCCCGACTGGTTTCGCAGGGGGTCGCACCTCCGTCATTGATTAGGGACGGGGCGGATTTGACGGGTTTGTCCATCCTGGAACGGCTAGGAGAGGTTTGGTCAGAGTTCCCGCTCATAGACGTACATGACGGGACCATCGGGTCCGCCTGCTCGGTTGGAGAATCCGAGGCTCTTACAAGCTGCGAGCAGCGGCGTCGGGTTCATCTACGCCGATGTCCGTCGTGTTCGCAGGACTGCCACGCCATCGGCGCCCTCGCCAGCGAGCAGCACGAGTGTGTCCCGGCCATCAAGGAGCAATCTGAAGCGGTCGGCCAATGCCGACGGCGAAGGCGTGGGCTCACTGAACTCACGATTGAAATCGTGTAGGAGACGGCCGATCGAATCGACTTCCGCAAGTCCGGCAGTGCGCGCGGGATGCTGTGCTTCTCCACTCACGCGTGCGATTTTAGCCAGCGAGTGCCGCCGTCGATCCGGCGTTTGGTGCGACCCTGGCTCGAATCGGCTGCCTTGATCGGGCTCAGGCTGGACCGCGCTTCAGGCGAGCCCAAGTGATCAACGACGCAACCATTCTCGGATCGACGGCACACGCGTTCCGGCACCGACGGCGCCAATGACGACAAGGACGCACACGATCGCGACAAGCCACATAGCCTGTACCCCGAATATCCATGCAGGGATCACGATGGCCAGGACTATGGCGCCAACAATGAGCCGATAGAGGTTCATCCGCCAGGTGAACAGGCGACGCAACATTGCGGCTCAGTTTGGCACACCGGCTCACCTCTCGGACCGACCGAAAATGCCTGGTGGTCCGAGAGGAACCCCTTTGCACCCCGGGCTAGCCCGGGGTGCCTGATTCGGTATGGTCACCCGCGGTCAGACCGGCACACCGAACAACGACCTTAGGCAGTTCGGCGCTCGCGAACGATCGACGGCTCGCTAACCGGTTCCGACTCCGCCAGGACCAGGCGAACGTTGCCGGTCGCGGCACTAGTCCTTCTGCGTCCCGCTCGGGGCCAGGATCTCCACGTGATCAGGCACTCGCCGGGAGTGCCAGAAGCCGAACGCGACGAGGAGGGCCATCAACCCGGCCAGGATGAATGAGGCGATCCCGGCCCAAAGGGCGATCATCCCGAAGGTGCCGAACGCATAGGCCTCGAGCAGCAGACCCCGCAGAGTCGTGCCTTCGAAGGCGGTCGTGGCCTCCGCTTTGAGTGCCGCGTTGTTCGGGTTGGCCAATGCGGCTGCGCTGATCTTCGCGTAGACGCCGCCGTAAGGCATCCCGGCCACGTCGTCGGCGATCTTGCGGGCGTACGCATTGGCCTGCTCACCGGTGAGCACCTGCTGGCCGGCGTACTGGAGGAGGTAGGGCCTCTCCGCTGGGGTGATGCC
>PMZN01000121.1:0-916 GCA_003170375.1 Acidimicrobiaceae bacterium
CGGAGGCCGATGCTCTATCCCCTGAGCTACGAGGGCTCGCCTGAGCGCATGTTGCATGCTAGCGGGACTTCAGCCATTCTCAGACTCCAATGACGACCGAACGACGTCTGGCCGACGGGATTGTCGCGGCTCTTGCGACCCTTCACATTCCATTCGAGCCTCAGGAGGTCCAGCTCGTCCGCCCGGCGCGCCCGGAGCACGGTGACTGGTCGACCAATGTCGCGCTCGTGGTTGCGAAGTCCGCAGGTCGGGCGCCTCGCGACATTGCCAACGACCTCTCCGCCACGCTGTTGGCCGCATCGATCGACGATGTGGTCGCGGTAGAGGTCGCGGGCCCCGGGTTCGTCAATTTCAGGCTTGCGAAATCGTGGTTGCACCACGCGCTTGTCGAGGTCATCGAAGCCGGCACAGAGAGCTACGCGACTCCCGAGCTCGGAGGCGGGGAGCGGGTGCAGATCGAGTTCGTGTCCGCGAACCCGACAGGCCCGCTGCACGTGGGCAACGGCTGGCTCGGCTCTTACGGCGACGCTCTGGGACGGGTGATGAGCCGCTGCGGCTGGGACGTGAAACGCGAGTTCTACGTGAACGACACGGGCGGCCAGATCCGCCTTCTCGGTGAGAGCCTGCTCGCTCGGCGCCGCGGCGATGTCGTGCCGGAAGAGGGCTATCAGGGCGAGTACGTGACCCAGCTCGCGCAGGAGTACGAGGGGCCCGAGGACATCGTCCAAGCCGGCCGGTTCGCCAGCGAGACGATCCTCGAGAACATAAGGACGACACTCGACCGGCTCGACATTCGTTTCGACGACTGGTATTCGCAAGCCTCGATCGAGGAGAGCGGCCAAGTTGCCGAGACGATCGAGATCTTCCGCGCGCGGGGGCTCGTGTACGAGGCGGACGGAGCGATCTGGCTCCGGTC
>PMZN01000121.1:969-1191 GCA_003170375.1 Acidimicrobiaceae bacterium
GGCACTCGGCATCGAGCGCGACAGGCTGGAGATCCGGCTCGGTCAGCTCGTGAACATCGTCGGGCGCCGGATGTCGAAGCGCTCGGGGAACTTCATCAAGCTCGACTCGATCATCGACGAGATGGGAGCCGACGCGACCCGGCTGCTGTCCCTCCTCAATTCGATCGATCAGGCCACGACGCTCGACATCGACCTCATGAAGCGCCGGTCGATGGAGAATCC
>PMZN01000121.1:1238-4490 GCA_003170375.1 Acidimicrobiaceae bacterium
AGAACGCGCACCGCACAAGGTGACGAACTGGGTCCGCTTGCTGGCAGGCGAGTTCCACGGCTTTTACCACGACTGCCGGGTCCTTTCCGACGAAGTCCCACCGGAGCTCACACAGGCACGTTTGTGGCTGGTCGAAGGAGTCCAGATCGGTCTTGCGATCGCGCTCGACCTCCTCGGGGTCCGGGCGCCGGAGGCGATGTGACCGGCGCCCGATCTGCCTCCGGGGCGCCCGCGTCCGAGCCGTCCTCGCCAGCGTCTCCACCCGACGGCCCGATCCTTTGGGACCTGCTTCCCGACACGTCCGCGGTCACCGGCGACGGTCACCTGAGTGTCGGCGGGGTCGACCTCTTGCAGCTGGCGGAGGAGGTCGGGACGCCGGTGTTCGTCTACGACGAAGACCACATGCGCGATCGGTGCCGCGAGGCTGTTGCCGGTTTCGGGCCCGGCGTCGCCTACGCGACCAAGGCCTTCTTGTGCAAGGCGATGGCTGCGCTGGCCCTCGAGGAGAAGATGGCGCTCGACGTCTCTACCGGCGGGGAGATGGCCGTCGCGCTCGCGGGAGGAGCGAGCGGTGAGCAGCTTGTGTGCCACGGCAACAACAAGTCCTCCGAGGAGCTCGCAGCCGCGCTGCGTGCCGGCGTCGGCCGGATCGTTGTCGACTCGTTCGACGAGATCATCCGGCTTCGCGCCCTCAGCGCTGCGGGCGTGACATCCGGCTCGTCGGGTGGCCGCAAGCGCCTGTTGGTTCGCGTGACGCCCGGTATCGAGGCTCACACCCACGAGTACGTGAAGACTGGGCAGGAGGATACGAAATTCGGTTTCTCACTGGCTTCGGGAGCGGCGGCCGAAGCGGCCGCCGCTCTCAGGGGCCTGGCGGACTTCGAGCTTGCCGGTGTGCACGCGCACATCGGCAGCCAGATCTTCGAGGTCTCCGCCTTCGCCGAGGAGATCGCCGCTCTCGTCCCGTTCGTGGTCGAGAACCGGTTCTCGGAATGCTGCATCGGCGGCGGCCTCGGCGTGGCCTACGTCGAAGGAGAGGTGGCACCTTCCATCACCGAATGGGCGCACGCCGTTCATGCGGCGGCGAGGACGGCGGGCCTCTCCTCGACGGTGCGCCTCACAGCCGAGCCGGGTCGCGCCATAGTCGCGAGCGCGGCTGTGACGCTGTACCGGGTCGGCACCATCAAGCAGCTCCCGGGCTTGCGCTGTTACGTCGCTGTTGACGGTGGAATGTCCGACAACCCGCGGCCGGTGCTCTACGGCAGCGGCTACGAGGCCTTCTTGCCGCGTTCACCGCGGGCGTCTCGGCCACTTGCCGCCCGGCTGGTGGGCAAGCATTGTGAGTCTGGTGACGTCATAGTCGACGATGCCCGGCTTCCTTCCGACCTCGTTGTCGGCGACGTGCTCGCCACCCCGGTGACTGGTGCGTACGGATTCGCCATGTCTTCCAACTACAACCGGGTGCTGCGCCCCCCCGTCGTGTTCGTGTCAGGGGGCCGGTACAGGGTTGTCGTCAGACGAGAAACCATGGCCGACCTGCTCGCCTGCGAAGCCTGACCGTCCCCGTCTTGTACCTTGTGCACGTGGACGAGCCTCAATCGAGCGAGAAACGCGGCACTGATGTCGTGCACGTCGGGCTGCTTGGCTACGGCAACGTCGGTGTCGCCTTCACCCGGCTCATCGACTCCCAAGTTGAGGCGATCGCGCTCCGCATAGGCCACGAGCTGCGCGTTACGCGCATCGCCGTCAGGGACGTGGCCAAACCGAGGCCTGACTCGGCCCTCTCCGACGCCGGAGAGCGACTTTCCGGCGACGCCGCCTCGCTCGTGGACGACCCGTCGATCGATGTCATCGTCGAGCTCATCGGCGGCATCGAGCCGGCGCGCAGCTTGGTGCTGGCGGCTCTCGCTGCTGGCAAGCCCGTCGTCACGGCCAACAAGGAGCTCCTCGCCACCTTCGGCGCCGAGCTCCTTTCTGCGGCCGAGAACGGGGGAGTAGACCTGTTCTACGAGGCCTCGGTCGCCGGCGCCATCCCTCTCGTCCGGCTTCTCAACGACTCACTGGCAGGTGAGCGGATCGTCCGCGTGATGGGAATCGTGAACGGCACGACGAACTACATGCTCACCTCCATGAGCGAGGAGGGCTGTGACTACGCCGTGGCGCTCTCGGAGGCGCAGGCACTCGGCTATGCCGAGGCCGACCCCACCGCGGACGTGGAGGGCTTCGACGCCAGGGCCAAGGCCGCCATCCTGGCCGGCATCGCGTTCGACGCGGACGTCGTCGCCAGCGACGTCTACACCGAGGGGATCACCGCCATCGGTGCTTCCGACATAGCCTTTGCCCACAAGCTCGGCTACGTGGTCAAGCTGTTGGCCGTCGCCGAGCGCGTGAGCGACGGGCCCGCGCCCGCAGTCGCTGTTCGCGTCCATCCCGCCATGGTTCCGCGTGAGCACCCTCTGGCAAGCGTCCGCGGAGCGTTCAACGCGGTCTTTGTCGAAGGCGACACTGCCGGCGAGCTCATGGTCTACGGCCGCGGTGCCGGTGGGATGGCGACGGCAAGCGCGGTGCTCGGCGACGTGGTGGCGGCCGCGCATCATCTGAGCGAAGAGACGAGAGGCCGCGCCGTCCGGCGCGAGCAGGTCGAGGTCCGCCCGATCTCGGAACTTCGAACCCAGTACTACCTCACTTTGGACGTGAAGGATCAGCCCGGCGTGCTGGCGGCGGTGGCCCGCGTGTTCGGCGAGCACCACGTCTCGATTCGTTCCATGGAACAGATCGGCCTGGGTGGCGGGGCTCGCCTTGTGTTCATCACACACACCGCCCTTGAAGCCGACGTTCAGGCGACGCTGACGTCACTGGCGGGATTGGACGTCGTCGCGCGAGTCGGTGTCCTGTTGCGGGTCATCGGGCCGGAACGCTGATCGGGATGATCCCCTGGCGAGGAGTGATCGAGGAATATCGAAGTTTCCTCCCAGTCTCGGCGACGACCCCTGTGGTGACGCTGCTGGAGGGTGGGACGCCCTTGCTCACCGCTCCGCGGCTGTCGGAGCGGGTCGGTGCCAATGTGCTGCTCAAGCTCGAGGGAGCGAACCCGACCGGCTCGTTCAAGGACCGGGGGATGACGATGGCCATCTCCAAAGCCGCCGAGGAGGGGGTCAAGGCCGTCGTTTGCGCCTCGACCGGCAACACCTCCGCCTCCGCGGCGGCCTACGCGGCTCGGGCCGGGATGAGCTGCTCGGTGCTCATCCCCGA
>PMZN01000121.1:4579-11641 GCA_003170375.1 Acidimicrobiaceae bacterium
TTTGAGATCGTTGACAGCCTCGGGGATGCCCCCGAAGTCCACTGCATCCCGGTGGGCAACGCCGGGAACATCACTGCCTACTGGCGTGGCTATTGCGAGTATCGCAACGCCGGGCGTTCCACGAGGCTCCCGAGGATGCTCGGCTTCCAGGCCGCCGGTGCTGCCCCGATCGTCGCCGGCCATCCGATTGCCGAGCCCGAGACGATCGCCACAGCGATTCGCATCGGCAACCCGGCCTCCTGGTACGGGGCGACAGCGGCAGCGTCCGAGTCCGGCGGTGGCATCTTCGCGGTTACCGACGAAGAGATCCTCGATGCGTACCGGTTCCTCGCCACCGAGGAATCGGTCTTCTGCGAGGCTGCCTCGGCGGCCTCGGTTGCCGGCCTGCTGAAGGCACCTGTCGTGAAAGGCTCGACAGTCGTGTGCGTGCTGACCGGTCACGGGCTGAAGGACCCGGATCTCGCGATCAGCCAAGCGTCGGTGCCCCCGGTTGTCGACGCCGACCTCGGCTCAGTGCTCGGCGCCCTCGGTCTCTAAGAACCTGGGAGCTGCTCCGCGCCGTAGCCACAGAGAGTGGTTGTCTAGGGTGATAAGGAGGGTGAATCCTCACTCTCAGTGCTCAGACCCTGCTGCCCTGAACCGATCATCCTTCTGGTGTCGTACTGAATGGAAGATCCCCGAAGAGAGCAGGACGAGCCGCTTGCCGTCACTGACGGGCCGGGAGACCGGCAGGCCACGAGGGCGCCCCAGACCCGGTCGGGTCGATGGTGGGAGCTCCACCCCAGGTTGCTGCGGACGGTCGCAGTCGTCGCGCTCGTCTGGGGGTGCGCCTACCTCGGCTGGCGGCTCCTCGAGACCGGTCGAGCGGCCAACCCGGAAGCGTTCTACGTACTCTGGTTCGTGGAGCTGTACAACTTCACCTCGCTAGTGTTTCTCGCCTTTTACGGATGGCGCTGGTCCGAACCGCGGCGACCTCCGGCCACGCCCGGCTATCGCGTCGATGTCTTCGTCGCGACCTACGACGAGTCGCGGGAGGTCGTCGAGGCGACCCTCGCGGGATGCGCCGCCCTCCGTTACCCGCACGAGACCTACCTCCTCGACGACGGTCGACGTTCTGAGATGGAGCTCTTAGCGGGGGAGTGGGGCGCACACTGGATCAGCCGCCCGGACAACTCCCACGCGAAGGCGGGCAATATCAATCACGCGCTCGAGTGCACGAGCGGCGACTTGATCCTCTGCCTTGACGCCGATCATGTCCCCCTCCCCGACGCGCTCGACGCGACCGTGGGTTACTTCGACGACGAGACGGTCGCTCTCGTTCAGAGCCCGCACGACTTCTACAACCAGGACTCGGTGCAGCACTACGAGCCCGGCCGGCATGAGCAGAGCATGTTCTTCGAGGTGGTCTGCCCGGGCAAGGACCGTCACAACGGTGTCTACTGGTGCGGCTCGGCGGCGATCCTGCGTCGAACCGCGCTAGTCGAGGTCGGCGGGGTGGCCACCGACACGATCGCCGAGGACTTCCACACGACCATCAAGATGCACCGGGCGGGATGGACGACCCACTACCACGACGAGGTCCTCGTCCAAGGTCTCGCGCCGCTTGACATGGACGGATACCTGTTGCAGCGGGACCGCTGGGCGCGCGGCAACCTCGCCGTGTTCCGCCTGCCGGAGTCTCCGCTCAGGCCTTTTTCGGGCCTCGGCCTGCGCCAGAGGTTCTCCTACTTCGGCAGCCTCTTCGCCTACGGTGCTGGTCTGTCGCGACTGGCCATGATCGGATTGCTGGTGGCGGTCCTGGTGGGCGGCGTGCTGCCGGCCCGCATGACCATGCTCGGTCTCGCGGTGCTCTGGTTGCCCTGGACGATCCTCGCGGTCACCTCTGCGACCGCGCTCTGTCGGGGCCACCTCCGCACTGGCGAATCCTCTCACTACACGCTCGTTACCGCCGCGATCTTCACCCGCGCGCTCCGATGCGCGCTGTTCCCCTCTCGGACCAAGTTCAAGGTCACCCCGAAGTCCGGCGCCGGAGCCGGTGGCCTCCATTCACTTGGGCGCCTCAAGGTCGTGGCTGCCTTCGGCATTGCTCTTGCGGGTGGGCTCGTCTGGCGGGGCCTCGGGATCCTCGGCTACGTGCATGCACGGGCGCTTCCCACGTGGGCGGCGACGTTCGCAATGATCCTCGGAACCTGGGAGCTCTATCGAATCGCACAGTCGTTGCGAATTGTCTTTCGCAGGCACCAGCGGCGCGAGCAGGTCCGCTTCGGCTGCCTCGCCCCGGCGACGATCGTGAACGAGGTGGACGAGCGCTCCTACGGTCGAGTTGTCGACGTCTCGGTGTCGGGCGTGGGGCTCTTGGTTGCCACGGAGATCGAAGGCGGATCGCTGCTGCACGTCGAGTTCGCGCTGCCCGGCCTCGACGACGGGACTCTCGGTGTGGCCTTCACCGCCGCCGTGCAGTCTGCGCGACCCGACAAGTCGGCAGGATGGCGGCTAGGGGCGTCCATCGTTGAGATAGATGGTGGCTCACGGGACAACCTCGTCCGCTACTGCTATGTCGTGCACCCCTGTGAGCGTCTCCGCAAGAGCCGCCTCGAATCCCAGGATCAAACGACGCCGTCACTCATCCCGATGTCCCCGGTCACCGCGGTGGTCGATGTGAACGACACCTACAGTGCTCCCGCGATCGAACGCCCAGCCGTCGGCTGACGGCTCTGGGACACCACGGGTGTTTGCCGGCAGGCCGACGCCCCGCTAGTATGCGGTTTGCCCTGGTTCGTCATTGCGGACGCCAGCTCGCCCTATGGGCGGGTGACCCGAATGGGGCGGCGGGAATCGCAGAGGTCCCTTCCCTGTTGTTACCTACACCGCGTTTCCCCCGTGCAGACGCATTAGCCGCCGTGGGCACCCACTGATTGGGCTGTGCGATCCGGCGAAGTCGACGACTTGTTCTGATTGGGAACTCACAGCGACGGATCGCAGGCTCGGGTCTATTGCATGACCCGACCGGTCCGGTGACCGCTCGGGAGGGTATGTCGTGACCGCATGGGGGAGCACCGACATCGCGGAATCCCGGAAGGTCCGGGAACCACCTCCAAAGAACCACCTCAAGCAACAGAAGATCCAGAGAGGAAGCTGATGAGCGAAGAACAGCTCGAGCGTTCGATCCTCGAGCGCAAGGCGAGCGACGAGCTTCGGGCAATCGCGACCGCCATGTCCCTCGAGCCCGTAGCGCGCCTGCGCAAGGCGGATCTGGTGAACCAGATCCTGCGTGCTGCCGGCGTCGAGGTCGAAGGCGCCTCACAGTTGCCCGCGACAAGCGCGGCATCGCTTCAGTCACCGCCTTCCAACGGTGGCGTCACCGATACCAGCCAACCAGACGGGGCTGACGGCGCATCCACTTCGAAGCCTGCGCGAGGTCGCACCTCGAGGGCGCGGTCCACGGTCAAGGCGCGCCCGGCGGATTCGTCGCCGGCACATGCTGACGTGAACGGAAGTGGGGGCGGGCAGGCTCATGAGCCGAGTGAGGACCACGGCGTCTTGTTGCCGGCGGGCTCGGCACTCGTCAACGGGACCGACTCTGCAGATTCGAGTGAGGTCGGGGACGCGGTCGCGGAGGGCGCAGCCGCCGTTCTGGCGAGCTCAGGCTTCGGCCGGAGCAGGCGAGAGCCAGCTCCGGCCACCGGTGCGGGCCTTGCTTCGGGCGAGCCCCGGCCTGGTGAGCTCACGTCGAACGTGGGCGGCGTCGCCGCTTCCGGTACTGAGACCCTTGACCGGGTGTCCGGGGACGTGTCGACCACGATCCGTCCTCAGCGCCAGCCTCAGCAGCACTCCCAGCCCGGGCGAGGCAATCAGGGCAATCAAGGCGGCCAGATCGTTCAGGGCGGCCAAGGCGGCCAGGTCGAGACGGGCAACCGCCGCGGGCGCCGTCGTCGCGGACGTGACCGAGAGCGTGGCGGTCAAGAGCCGCAGGGTGGCGGCCAGGAAGTTGCATGGCAGGGCGAGCTCGTCCCGGTCCGCGGCCTGCTCGACCTACGGGACGAGGGCTACGGCTTCCTGCGTACGAGCGGGTACCTGCCGAGCGGCAAGGACGTGTACATCTCGGTCTCGCAGGCAAGGAGGTTCGCGCTACGGCGTGGCGACGCCATCGAGGGTGCATGCCGCCCGGCGGGACCGAGCGAGAAGTACCCCGCCTTGCTGCGGATCGACACGGTTTGCGGGATGTCGCCGGAAGAGGCCCGTGAGCGACCGCGTTTCGAGGACCTGACTCCGTTGTTTCCCGACCAGCGGATGCGGCTCGAGCTGAAGGACGATCCGCTCAACACGACCGCGCGGATCGTCGATCTGATCTCGCCCATCGGCAAAGGACAGCGGAGCATGATCGTGTCGCCGCCGAAGGCTGGCAAGACGACGATCCTGAAGCAGATAGCGCATTCGATCGAGCAGAACGACCCGAGCGTCCATCTCATGGTCCTGCTCGTGGACGAGCGTCCCGAGGAGGCCACGGATTGGCGCCGGTCAGTGAAGGGCGAGGTGATCGCCTCGACCTTCGACCGTCCCGCCGACGAGCACACGACCGTTGCGGAGCTCGCGATCGAGCGGGCCAAGCGGCTTGTCGAGCTCGGCAGGGACGTCGTGATCATCCTGGACGGGATCACCCGTCTCGCCCGGGCCTACAACCTGGCCCAGCCGGCAACCGGTCGCATCATGTCCGGCGGCGTGGACTCCGGCGCCCTGTACCCGCCGAAGAAGTTCTTCGGAGCTGCTCGCAACATCGAGGAGGGCGGNNGGGCACCGGCAACATGGAGCTGCGCCTCGACCGCAAGCTGGCCGAGCGGCGGATCTACCCGGCGATCGATGTCAACGCCAGCTCGACGCGCCATGAGGAGCTGCTCTTCGACCGCTCCCAGCTCCAACAGGTCTGGAAGCTCCGCCGGGTGCTCAACGCCCTCGGCAGCGACGGAGGTGGTGGGGCCGGGCTCGAGCTCCTCATGGACAAGATCCGGACCACTCGCTCCAACGACGAGTTCCTCGCCGAGATCGCCAAGGCGCCGATCCCAGGCGGCTGACTCGCCCCGGAGCGGGCCCTGGCCCAGCTCCGTCCGACCCGGCTTACAATGGAGAGATCATGAAGACAGACATTCACCCCGCCTACACGACCGCGTCGGTGCGGTGCTCGTGCGGGAACACCTTCACAACGCGATCGACAAAGTCCGACCTGCATGTCGAGCTGTGCAACGAATGCCACCCCTTCTACACGGGCAAGCAGAAGCTGGTGGACACCGGCGGACGCGTGGAGCGCTTCGAGCGCCGCTACGGCCAGCGCAAGACCAAGCGCTGACTCAGCTTCACTTCCACCATCCACGCCGGGTATCGGCGTGGCCGTCGTATACGAGCTAGCCAACGGGCTCGACCTGCCGCCGCGGTCGGTCGCCCGTCACGACTTCGCCCGGGCCACCCGGTCTCAGCTTGCCGGAGGCCGGGCCAACTCGTGCGCGATGTCGCCGGCCCAAGCATCGATCTCGGCCCAGTCTCGGAAGTCTCCCTCCGGCAGCCCGGCGCGGGCGGCCGGCAGCTTGCGGAGGGCCCGCTCAGCAAAGCCGAGCGTGTCAGGGTCGAGTGCTCCGAAGAAGACGCGGTGACCACGCGCCTGGACGACTTCTTGAAGCTCGGAGATCTCCTTGGGCACTGTCGCCGTCCGGAGGTCCTGTCCCTTCGCGTCTCGGGCCTCGTTGCCGAGCGGCCCGCTGCTGAACAGCCAGACCGGATGACGCGCCAGGACGGCGCTGTTGAGCTTCACGAATGCCAATGCCTCGTCCATCCAGTGGAAGCCGTAGGTGGCGCTGCCGATCACGAAGGCGTCATAACCTTCAAGGCCGGACGCCTCCTGCACGGAGCGGGCGTCCGCTGGGTGGTCCTCGTCAGTCAGCTTGACCGCGATCCGCTCGGCGATCCCGCGAGTTGCACCGTGCTTGCTGGCGTACGCAACGAGTACCGGCATGGTGACCTCCGCTTTCATCGTGCGATCTCGTCGGGACTTCGCCTAGAGCCCAAGATCCCTACTTTGAGGGTACGGCGTTCTCGGACCCCGGAGTAGCGGTTGTTCAGAGGTTGGTGTTGCGCCTCATGTCCCGGGCTATCTCGACCTCGACCAGGGAGCGGTCCAAGGGCCGCCCGAGGCGGCACTAGCCTGAGTCCGTGCTCGATCGCCTTGAGGCGCTTGAGGCCGAGTACTCACAGGTCCTCACCCGCCTCTCTGACCCAACGCTCTCGAAGGATCCCAATGAGCTGAGAGTACTGTCGCGCCGCCACAAGGAGCTCGAGACCGTCGTGCGGAAGATGCACGAGCTCAAGTCCGCGCAAGACGACGTCGCCACCGCTCGCGAGCTGGCGGCCGACGCCGTCGGCGCAGAACGCGAGCTCGGCCGGGACGAGCAGGGTGCCGCAGAGGCAAGGGTCGTGGAACTCGAGATGGAGCTGCGCGATCTGCTGATGCCCCGTGACCCGCACGACGGGCGCAACGTCATCGTCGAGATCCGGGGAGCCGAGGGTGGAGAGGAGGCGAACCTGTTCGCCAAGGACCTCTTCGACATGTACCAGCGCTATGCCGACCGGCGAGGTTGGCACCCTGAAGTGCTGGACCTTCGCGAGTCGGAGCTCGGGGGCGTCGGCGGGGTCACCTTCCTTGTCAAGGGCGAGGATGCCTGGCAGCGGCTGCACCAAGAGGCCGGCACTCACCGGGTGCAGCGGATCCCGGTCACCGAGTCGCAGGGACGCGTCCACACTTCCTCCGCGACGGTGAACGTGCTGCCCGAGGCCGACGAGGTCGAGGTCGAGATCGAGCCCGGCGACATACGCGTCGACGTCTACCGATCGACCGGCCCCGGGGGACAGTCGGTCAACACGACGGACTCGGCGGTCCGGATCACCCATCTGGCGACCGGGCTCGTCGTGGCGATGCAGGACGAGAAGAGCCAGATTCAAAACCGCGCGGCTGCGCTGAAAGTGTTGCGTGCACGCCTGTACGAGCTCGAGCTGCAGCGAAACGCGGCCGCTCTTGCC
>PMZN01000082.1:0-18203 GCA_003170375.1 Acidimicrobiaceae bacterium
CAGCTCCTCCAGATGGAGCTCCTGGTCCCGCACTACTCCCAGGACCACTCGGCCGCTTGAAGCGCCGAGATCGACGGCGACGTGGTGCGTTGTCAGTGACATCTAGAGCGTGAGTGAGTCACGCCGCCATCGACTTTGAGCACGTTGCCAGTCCAACGCGAGCTGCACTCGCTCGCGAAAAAGGCGGCGGCTTCGACGGCGTTCTCGGCCCGGCGGGAAGGGCCGAGCACGGCCTGGATGTCAGGATTGGTCACCATCCTCCTCTTTCAGGTGCCCCATCCCGCCTGGGTACCCTCGGCCCTGGCCCCAATGATCCGCTCGGCGTAGCCGGAGCGCGCGTAGGCAGCGAGCGGATCCGGGTCCAGATCCATCTCCTGGCGCACCTCGGCCAGCAGTGGCCGTACGTCGGTGTTGTATGCGTCCATCAAGACGACATGCGCGCCCAACACGTCACCGGCCTCCTGACGTTCCCGGAGCGCGTCCCGATCGACGAGCAAGGCTTTTGCGGTCGCTTCTTGCACGTTCATCACCGAGCGGATCTCGCCCGGGATCTTCGGTTCGAGGTTGTGGCACTGGTCGAGCATGAAAGCCACGCCGGCGTCTGCCCCGAGAGCCGATGCGGCGACGATCTCGTTCATGATCCGGAAAAGCTGGAACGGGTCCGCAGCACCCACCATGAGGTCGTCATCGGCGTAGAAGCGACTGTTGAAGTGAAAGCCGCCCAGCTTCCCGGCGCGGAGCAGCACCGCGACGATGAACTCGATATTGGTGCCGGGAGCGTGATGGCCGGTGTCGACCAGCACCTGCGCCCGCTCGCCGAGCCGGATGCAATGGGCAAACGACGTGCCCCAGTCGGGCACATCGGTGCTGTAGAAAGCCGGCTCGAAGAACTTGTACTCGAGCAGGAGCCGCATCCCTACCGGCAGGGTCTCGTACACGGCGGCGAGAGCCTCGGCCATGCAGTCCTGGCGTCTGGCGATGCTGTCCTGGCCCGGGTAGTTCGTGCCGTCGGCAAACCACAGGCTGAGGATCGTCGAACCGGTCGCCTGTGCCACCTCGACGCACTCCTGCAGGTGCCCGATCGCGCGCCGGCGAACCGCCGGATCCGGGTTGCAGACGCTACCAAGCTTGTACTCGAGCTCCTGGAACACGTTGGGGTTGACGGCGCCGATCTCGACCCCGACGCTCCGGGCGTGCTTAGCCAAGTCTTCGTAGTCGTCAACCCGGTCCCATGGGATGTGGATCGCCACCGACGGGGCAATGCCGGTGAAGCGATTGACCTGGGCTGCATCGTCGATCTTCTCATAGGGGTTGCGTGCCACCCCGGCTTGGGGGAACACCTTGAACCGGGTGCCCGAGTTCCCGTACGCCCAAGAGGGCGTCTCGATCCGCTGCCGCCGCAGGACTTCTCGAACCGTAGATAGGTTGGTCATTTCCTCATCTTTCATCCGATGGCGGGCGGAGGCGTCAAGCGTTGCGCGACCGTCATGCAAGGTGGGTGACTGTCAGTCAAGGTGGAAGTTCTCCGGGATTGGCGCTGTGCCACGGTCGGGAGGCCCGCCGCCCAGGCTCACGAAGTACTCCGTCCCACAATCGCCTGGAGGAGGTCGTCTGTGACCGGCCCGGCGAGCGGCGAGGTGAAGACGTGGCGACCATCGCGCATCACCGTGACCCGCTGGTAGACGTCGAAAACTTCCTGGAGGCGGTGGGAGATGAACAGCACCGCTGCGCCGTAATGGCGGAGCATCTCGATCACCTCGAAGAGCCGGTCGACCTCGTGGGCGGAAAGTGCTGCGGTCGGCTCGTTCATCACGATGATGGACGCGTTGAGCGAGACCCAACCCGGACCCCCCGTCGACCGCCGCCAGCTGGCCGCCATCGGCAGGTGGCTCGCCGTCTCGTTGGTGAGCGGGCCCGTGGTGGCTACCTGTGTGGTCGCCCGGAGGCCTGCCACCGGCCGTTATTTCGACGCTCTTCCCCACAGCTCACCTTCCGGCCCGACGGCGCGGTTGTCTGGACTGTCTGGGTGCCACCCGCCGAACAGTTGCCTGTCTTGTCCCTGTTCCTTCTCTTGTCCCTGTCTTGCGGCAAACGCCGCCGTGTACGGTGTCAACCACCATGTCGTTGCCATCTCCCAAGCCTGTGCGCCCTGCCAGTCCGGCGACATCCCTCGGTCGCAGGTTTGTCCAGAAAAGGAATGAATCGTTTCAAATCGGGCACACAACAAACAGCTGCGGCCCCTTGAAACAACCACCAAAATGTTCCTACGTGAGGGCGAACCAAGCCACGTTGCTCAAAGTTTTACGGGAGCGAACGCTAACGACGTCGCCAGTCGCTGTCAAGGCTCCAAGCGATGGCCAAGGGCCGCCTCCCCACGAGCCCCCACGATGAGACCCCGGTGAACCGAGCGGGATCAGCGGAGAGGCGTCACTCGAGCGCTACTGGGGCCGATCGCACCTCTGCCAAGCGTCGGGTCACCATCCGCGAGGTCGCCAACCTTGCGCAGGTATCCCTCGGCACGGTGTCGAACGTGCTCAACAACCCAACGGTCGTGGCCCCCACCACTCGCAAGCGGGTTCTCGATGCGATCGACTCGACACGGTTCGTGCGCAACACGGCAGCACACCAGCTGAGAGCCGGCAAGAGCCGTACGATCGGCGTGGTCCTCCTCGACATTGCGAACCCATTTTTCACCGAGATAGTCCGCGGCGCCGAGCACGTGCTGCGTGAGCAGGACTATGTCCTGATGCTCTGCTCTACCGACGAGTCCGCCAAACGCGAGCAACGCTACTTCCGCGTGCTCGAGGAGCATCGCGTCGATGGCATTCTCGTTTGCCCGGTCGATAGCGACCTCGAGAGCGCTGTGGCACTGGTGGCTCGCGGCATCCCGACGGTGCTGCTGGACCGGGATGGCAGCAGCCACGGGCTGTGCTCCGCGGCGGTAGACGACATCCGAGGCGCCGAACTTGCCGCAGACCATCTCTTCGAACTGGGGCACCAGGCGATCGCACTGGTTAACGGCCCTGCGACGATCCGGCAGTGCATCGACCGGAAGGAAGGCGCTCGCCGGTCGGTCAAGCGGGCTCGCTGTTACCGCAGCGCATCGCTCCAAGAAATTGTCGTGGGCGCTCTCACCATCGACCAAGGCGAGGGTGCGGTGGCAGCGCTCCTCGCCGCCGAGCCCCGCCCGAGCGCGGTGATGTGCGCCAACGACCTTCTCGCTTTTGGGGTGCTCAGGGGGCTCGCCGCAGCTGGAGTCGGCGTTCCCGAAGAGATGGCCGTCGTCGGCTACGACGACGTAGTGTTCGCCTCCATGTTGTCGCCCTCGCTCAGCTCTGTACGCCAGCCCAAGTACGAGCTCGGCGTCGCCGCCGCCGAGCTGCTCCTCGAAGAGGTAACCGGCGCACCGCATGAGCATCGGGCCATCCGCTTCGAACCCGAGCTCGTCGTGCGTGCATCGAGCACGCCTCGGCCCGTGAGCGCTCCCCGAGCAAAGCGGTCACGACCCGGTTGATTCCGCCCACCAGGCGTCGAGGCGTCGCACGATCTCCTCCTCGCCGAGCAGTCCCTCGTCCAGGCGAATCTGCAACAGGAAGTCGAGCGCGGCGCCGACATCGCGGCTGGGCGCGATGCCGAGGTGCTTCATCACCGCGACACCGTCCAGTTCCGGGCGTATCGAGTCCAACTCCTCGCGTTCGCGAAGGTCGACGAGGCGTCGCTCGAGCTCGTCCATTCGTACGCTGAGATCCCTGGCCTTGGCCTCGTTGCGTGTGGTGCAGTCACAGCGGGTCAGCTCGTTCAGACGACTGAGCAGTGGACCGGCATCGTGCGCGTAACGGCGCGCCGCCGCGTCGGTCCAGCCCATCTTGTAGGTGTGGAACCGCAGATGAAGCGCCACGAGCCGCTCGACGTCGTCAATGACCTCGGTCGGATAGCGCAGCTCCTGCATTCGCTTGCGCGTCATTCTCGCCCCGACAACGTCGTGGTGATGGAAGTGAACCCCGCCGGGACCGATCGAGCGCGTCAAGGGCTTCCCGATGTCGTGAAAGAGCGCAGACAAGCGAAGAGTCCTCTCGGGATTTGTCTTCTCGACGACGGCGAGCGTGTGAGCGAGAACGTCCTTGTGCCGTTGGACTGGGTCCTGCTCGAGGGCAAGCGCCGGCAGCTCGGGAAGGAACTCCTCGGCTAGCCCGGTGTTGACGAGGAACCAGAGCCCCGGCGCCGGACAGGGCAACACGAGCAACTTGTCCAACTCGTCCCTGATCCGCTCCCTGGAGACGATCTCGAGGCGTGAACGCATGGATTCGACTGCCGTCACGAGCTCAGCGTCTGGCTTCAGTCCGTATCCGGCGATGAACCGGGCGGCCCGGAGCATACGCAGAGGATCGTCCGAGAACGACACCTCGGGTTCGAGCGGGGTGCGCAACCGCCTCGCCGCGAGATCGGTGATGCCGTTGAACGGATCGACCAGCACGAGGTCCGGCAGGCTGAGCGCCATCGCGTTCACGGTGAAGTCCCTGCGCGACAGATCAGTCTCGATATCGCTGCCGAATTGGACCTCGGGCTTGCGGGAGTCGGCAACGTAGGCTTCCGCCCTGTGAGTCGTGATCTCGAAACGGCGTCCGGCGCGCATGAGCCCAATGGTCCCGAACCTCTTGCCTTGGTTCCACATGGCGTCGCTTAGATCGGAGACCAACGACTCGATCTCATCGGGGGTCGCGTCCGTCGTGAGGTCGATGTCGACGTCCAGGCCCGGTTCGACGCCTCCGGGCCGCCCGGCGATACCGTCACGCACGGGCCCACCGACTAGGTAGATCCGCTTGCCCGCGGCTTGGAAGCGTTCGACAATCGGGCGCGTTGCCTCGAGAATCGGGCGGAGCCGCTCGGGAACCACCATCGGAGAGGCTGGTTTGCTGCTCATCTCGTGAGCGCAGCCCGATGGTATCGACTGGCCGTGGCAATGACGTCGCGCGCATGTTCTGTCGTCTTGCCCTGCGAGGCGGCCTCGGGACGGTAGTCGACTCCCCCGAGCGCAGCCACGCACGCACCGACGCAAAGGGCGAGCGACGTGAGGTCGTAGCCGCCTTCGAGAAAGGCGATGAGCCGTCCACGCGGCACGAAACGCACCGCCCGAGAGGACAGGTCCGCAAAGTCGCCGGCGGTGAGCCCAAGATCGGTCAATGGATCGGCGCGATGCGCGTCGAATCCCGCGGAGATGAGCAGCCATCCCGGAGCGAACTCCTCGGCCAGCGGCGCGACCACGTCGTCAAACGCTAGGCGGTACGCGTCTCCTGCGGTTCCAGCAGGAAACGGCAGATTCACGGTCGCGCCCCTCCCTGCACCGCTTCCGACTTCGCTCAGCGACCCGGTCCCGGGGTAGAAGGGGAACTGATGGAGCGAAACGTAAAGCACGTCAGAACGCTCGTAGAAGATGTCTTGGGTCCCGTTGCCGTGATGGGCATCCCAGTCGAGAACCATGACGCGCTCGCCTTGAGCCGCTATCGACCCGGCGGTGACGGCGACATTGTTGAACAAGCAGAAACCCATTGCCCTTGCCTCAAGCGCGTGGTGCCCGGGAGGTCGCACCGCGAGAAAGGCGACATCGCCATCGCCGTTGCGAAGGCGTTCGACTGCATCCAAGCCGGCACCGGCGGCGCGCAGGGCTGCGTCAAACGAGGCAGGGGCTGCAACGGTGTCCTGATCGAGGTGACCGCCGCCGCTGAGGCAATGATCCTCGATGCGCTCGATGTACAACGGGTCGTGAACGATCTCGAGTTCTCCCCGTGTTGCCCGCCGGGGTTCGAACGAGATGGTCACTTCGGCCGCCGGTGAGTCTTCGACGCCGGAGAAGACCGCCTCCAGGCGCTCGGCGCGCTCAGGGTGCCATTCTCCTGTGGCGTGCGCTGCGAACTCCTCGTGACGTCCGAACAGCACTACCATTCCACGACCGTACCGCCCCCGCGCCTGATGCGCAGCAGCGATCCGTCGGCCATTCCGGTGTCAGAACGTCTCCCGTACTCCCGTCCACCTGTATGAGCACCCCGCGCGCCTATAGGCTCGCTGCGTCTCGCGTGTCCGATCGGAGGACAAGACCACCGTTGCCGTCCGCCTCATGGCTCAGCGATGCCCGGTCGGCGTTGATGCCGCTTGGGCGGCTCACCGCTCGAGCCGTCCTCGCCCTCGTCGTCCTCGTCGCTCTGGCGCTTGCCACAACGTCCATCGGTTTCTCGTGTCCTGCCGGGGCCCAGGCGCTCCCTAAGGGCGCCATCACGCTGACATCGCAGGACCCTTGGGTGCAGAGCTCGAGTGTCCCCGTTCGGCTCGGCCTCAGTGTGCGTTCGCCGATCCCGGCCAAAGATCTCCTCGTAGACTTGGCGCTCTACACCGAGCCTGACCAATCGGCGCTGGCGAGCCGCTACGAGTTCGATGCGACGGCCACAGGTCAGCTCGCGGGGCTGAACCAGCTCGCGCTCATCACATTCTCGCTGCGCTCGATCACCGAAGCCCACGGCTCAGCGGACATCTATGTCGGAGGGACCGAGCTCTCCGGCCGAGTCCCGCCAAAGGTGTCTCCGAACAAGGTGTTCGAGCTCCCTTGCCCGCCGCGATACGGAGGCTGCGGCGGTGTCTACCCGCTCCAGGTCTCCCTCGTCGACGTCTTGACCGGCCAGCCGGTTACCGTCGACTCCTTCACGACCTACCTGATCGTCGTCCCCTCGAAGATTGCGCCACAAGAACGCCTCCGTTTCTCTTTCGTCGTGCCCGTGGGGGCTCCGGTGGCGCTCGCCCCCGCCGGAAGGCCGACCGTTTCCTCCGAGACCATCTCCCGGATCGAGACCATCGCTCACGCAGAGGCAAGCTGGCCTGAAGCACCACTGACCGTCGACGTCTACGGACAGAGTCTGCTGGCCCTCGCTCGAAGCCCGGATCACGCGAAGCTTGTGGACACACTGGCCTCCGAACGCGGCACGATCGTGGACGGCCCGTTCAGTGCCGTCAATCCGACTCGGCTGATCCGGGCTGGCCTCGAAGACGACCTTGCGAACCAGTTCGACCGTGGCAACAAGGTCTTTGCGAAGGTGCTCCACGTCTCCGCAAGCTCGCGTGTCTACATAGCAACATCACCAATAGGCGTGCACGGCCTCGAAGCGCTCGCCGCCGACGGCATCAGTCGGATCGTGGTCCCCGAAAGCAATCTCCAATCGCTCCCGAGCGCTGGACCAGCAGCGATGCAATGGCCCTACACGCTTTCGGCCCCGTTTCGCATCCAAGGGTCCACTGTGAAGGGTCTGCAAGCCGACCCGGGCCTGGCGGCACATCTGAATGGGTCCGGCAACTCGGCACTTCGGGCCCAGCAGCTGCTTGCTGACCTGGCCGAGCTCTATTTCGACTCGCCTGACTACCAGCAACCGAGAGGCGTGGCCCTCGTCGCTCCTCAGTCCTGGGCACCGGATGCTGTATTCCTCAGCGCGACGCTCCGGGGGCTCGCTTCAAGTCCCATCGTGACGACCGTGCCGATCGGCCGGCTCTTCCAGACGGTCCCACGTGGGCTCTGCCAGCAGCCACCCAGCGTCGTCACAGGTTGCTCGGCTGCCGTTCGCTCAATCCTGAACCCGACGCTCAGTGCCGACGGGTCAATCACTTCCGGGCAGGTGCAAGCGGCACGCGGTCAGCTTGCGGAGCTTTCTTCGATCATCCCGGGCGACACCGCGACGATCAACAACCTCGACGACGCAATCCTGTTGGCCGAGACCGCGGGAATCGATCCCAGTATCCGCCAGGCGTACCTGTCGGCACCCCTCGCCATGATGGACAGGCTCGGCTCGGAGCTCAGCTTGCCGCCGGGCCGCACCGTGACTGTGACCTCGTCATCGGCTAGGTTCCCGATCGCCATCACCTCAGGCTCGAGGACGCCGCTCCAGGTCATCCTGGCCGTCTCGGGTGCGAATCTGACCTCATCGACCGACATGAAGGTCGTGCTCAAGCGCGGCACCACCAGCTTCATCGTCCGCGTGGGGACACGCACGTCAGGCGACTCGAACCTTCAACTGCAGCTTCTCTCGCCGACTGGTCGTCTCGAGCTGGCGCACGCCCAATTCACCATTCGGTCCACGGCGATCTCGGGCGTCGCGATCGCACTCACCGCTGGTGCGGGTGCCTTTCTCTTGTTCTGGTGGTTCCGGTCCGCGTCGCGTCGCCGCCGGCGGCACGCGGCCAGACGCGGTCGCAACCCGCACCACGAGCTGGCATCCGGCGCCGTTCCGGACCCAGCCTCGTGAGGCGCAGGCGGCGGCACTCCTACGGCCGCGGCGATCAAAGGACGATCTACCGCGGACGCCTGCCTCGCACACTGCCGGGGATACCTGCACCCTTAGGACTCTCTGCGGTTCGGGGTGCCACGCCTGGCGTCGTCAGCCCCGCGCGACCAACGCCGAGGGTCGCCACTCACAGCAGTCGGCCGCGCCCGGGTCTGGGCACGGCGACCGCCTATGTCGCAGCCGGCACGCTCGTCTCGCGAGTCACCGGACTGCTACGCATCCTCGTCGCGATCTACGCCCTTGGGTACTCGACCCTTTCAGACTCGTTCAACCTCGCCAACAACACTCCGAACATCGTGCACGACCTCGTGCTTGGCGGGGTCCTCACGGCCACGTTCGTCCCGGTGTTCGTCTCTCGCCTAGCAACGCGCTCGGAACAGGAGGCTGTTGAATCGATCTCCGCCGTGTTGACCCTGGCGGCCTGCCTGCTTCTCGTCGCGACCGTTGCGTTCTTCCTCGCGGCTCCTTTGATCATCGACCTGTACACCGTCGGCAGCCACGGACCCGGAATCGTCGCCGAGCGCCAAGTGGCCACTTATCTCCTCCGGCTCTTCTCGCCCCAGCTGCTCGCCTACGGCGCGGTCAGCCTGATGACCGCTGTGCTGAACACCGCCCGGCGCTTCTCCGCCCCAGCGTTCACCCCGATCCTCAACAACATCGTCGCCATCGCCATCCTCTTGGCCTTCGTCGCCGCCGGTCACACCCACAGCCTCGCTGAGGTCCAGCACGACCATCGGCTGCTCCTGCTGCTCGGCGTCGGCACGACGCTGGGCGTTGTCATCCAAGCTGCGGCGCTCGTTCCGAGCTTGTTGAGCTGCGGCCTGCGAATACGTCCGCGCTGGCGACCGGATGACCCCGCGGTGCGCGAGATCGTCAACCTCTCGGGCTGGACTCTTGGGTTCGTCATCGCCAATCAAGTGGCGGTCTTCGTCGTATCGGCAATCGCCGTGAGCATCGGCGCGGCGTCGCTCACCGCTTACACGTACGCGTCGATCTTCTTCCAATTGCCTTTCGGCATCGTCGCCGTCTCGGTCATGACCACGATGGCCCCGACGCTGGCGTCGCTCTTCACCAAAGGTGACACCGCTGGCTTCGCCGAACAGTTCGGGCTCGGGCTTCGTCGCACGCTGGCAGGCGTGATCCCAGCTGTCGTCGGCTATCTGCTTCTGGCGCTTCCTGCCATCTCGCTCATCTCCTTGGGGGCCGGGAGCGCGCACCACCTGAGCGGGGCACACCTCACGGCAACAATGCTGGAGCTCCTTGCATTGGGCCTGCCCGGGTTCTGCATCTATCTGCTCACAATTCTCGCCTTCCAGGCGATGCGCGACACGCGCACTCCCTTCTTCCTCTATGTGTTGGAGAACGGGCTGAACATCCTGCTCGCGTTCGCATTCCGCAGCACACTCGGGGCGAAGGGTCTGGCTCTCTCACTCGCCATCGCATACACGGTCGCTGCGGTAGCAGCCCTGATCGTCCTGCGGAACCGGATAGGCGGCCTCGGCGGCTTCACCGTCGGCCGTTACGTGTCCCGCACGGTGATCTGCTCGCTCGTCATGGCCTTCGTCGTCGCCCTGGTTCTCGCAGGTGTCGGTTCGAGCCAGGGCCTCGGCCTCCTGGTGCGAGTGCTTGCCGGCGTGTTGGCAGGCATCGTTGCCTACGCGCTTGCAGCAGGACTCGCCGGGACCTTTGCCGGCTGGCAAACTTCGAAGCGGAGGCACGCGATTGCCGGGAAGGGAAGTCATGGCCGGGATAAGAGTCGTTACCGATAGCGCGGGGGACATTCCCACGAGCCTCACCGAGGAACATGACATCAGGATCGTCCCACTCGACGTCCGCCTGGGCGACTGGGGACCCGACGAGATGAGGCTGATCGAGCCATCCGAGTTTTGGCGCCGGTGTGCCATGACAAGCGCCCTGCCCGAGACCTCGGCGCCTTCACCCGGCGCGTTCGCAGAGAGCTTCACGCAGGCTGCGGACGATGGATGTACCAGCGTCGTGTGCCTCACGCTCTCGTCGGGGCTCTCTTCGACCTACCAAGCCGCGTGTGCCGGCGCTGAAGAGGTGCGCGGGCGAATCGAGGTGCGGGTTGTGGACACCCGTACCGTGACCTTGGGCCAGGCGTTGGTCGTGCTGGAGGCTGCGAGGGTCGCAGCGGCCACAAACGATCTCGATGCCACTGAGGCAGCTGCCCGGGCGGTTGTCCCGAAGATTCGCGTGTTCGGGGCCCTCGACACCATGGACAATGTCCGAAAAGGCGGTCGGATAGGGACAGCGAGGGCCCTCTTGGGATCGCTCTTGTCGATCAAGCCGATCATCGAGATCCGAGACGGTCTCGCCGAAGCCGAGTCGCGGCAGCGGACACGTGCAGGTTCGCTCGAGTACCTCGTCAACAAGTTGAAGGAAGCCGGCAAGTTGGAAGGCCTCGCGGTGGCGCATGCCGCGGCACCGGATCTCGAGGTGTTCTTGGAGATGCTCACCGGGATATTCCCCCGGGAGGACATCCTCATCAACTACATCGGCCCTGTAATCGGGACCCACGCCGGGCCCCGATGCATGGGCATCTGCTATCGGCTTGCCGAAACTGCGGACGGCTAACCTACTGGACATGTCTTCTGAGTCGGCTCCCAAAGACGACTGGGCTGCGCAGCTGACCGAAAAGGTCGGACAGCTTGTCGAGCTCGTTCGTGACCACACCGTCCGGCCGGTACAGAAGTTCGTCCGAGCAGCCATCTTCGGCGCGTTGGCCTTCTCCGTCGTGATCTTCGTCATCGTGGCGTTCGTCATCGGTTTCATTCGCCTTCTCAACAACGAGGTCTTCGACCAACGCGTGTGGGCGAGCTACTTGTTGATCGGCGGAATCTTCGTAGGGGTCGGGACGTTGATCTCCAGGATGCGCCACAGCCGGAGCTAGCCGGCCGGCACGAAGGGAAGCGACACAGATGGAGTCCGGCGCGATACGCGACGTGGTGATCCTTGGCTCTGGGCCCGCTGGCTTGACCGCAGCGATCTACTCGGCGCGTGCCGACCTGCGGCCACTCGTCCTCGAGGGCGAGCCGTCGTCTTCGAGCGATCAGCCGGGCGGCCAGCTCATGCTGACAACAGAGGTCGAGAACTTCCCCGGCTTCGCCCACGGAGTGCTAGGTCCCGAGCTCATGGTGTCAATGCGGGCTCAGGCCGAACGCTTCGGCGCGGAGATCCTGACGGAAAGAGCATCGAGAGTCGATCTTTCTTCGACGCCGATTGGTATCTGGATCGGTGATCGAGATGCGCCCGAGCCGACTTCAAGAGCAAGGACGCTCATCATCGCGACCGGAGCGCGCTCACTCATGCTCGGTATCGCGAACGAGGCTCGCCTGCTGGGTTATGGGGTTTCGACCTGTGCGACCTGCGACGGGTTCTTCTTCCGGGACAAGCGGATCGTCGTCGTAGGCGGCGGAGACTCTGCGCTCGAAGAAGCGCTGTTCCTCACGAAATTCGGCGATACGGTTACCGTTGTCCACCGTCGCAAGGAGCTGCGGGCATCCAAGATCATGCAAGACCGGGCATTTCGGAATGAGAAGATCGCATTCCGCTGGGACTCGGTTGTCGTTGACGTGCTCGGCGACGACCGCGTGGCCGGATTGCGGATAAGGGACGTCAACACGGGCGAGGAGTCAGATCTCCCCGCCGATGGCGTCTTCGTCGCCATCGGGCACGCCCCGAGCACGGAGCTGTTCACCGGGCAGCTCGAGACCGATGAAGCGGGCTATCTCGTCACTCGTGACGGCACAAAGACCAACGTTCCGGGCGTGTTCGCGTGCGGCGACGTCCAAGATCATGTCTACCGGCAAGCTGTCACGGCAGCTGGTTCCGGTTGCATGGCCGCAATCGAAGCCGAGCGACATCTGTCGTCGCTCGCACAGACCTGACACAAGGAGATTGGAATGAACGACGTCATCACGATCAGTGACGACACTTTCGACGAGGCGGTTGGGCTTTCGGACATCCCGGTAGTGGTCGACTTCTGGGCTGAATGGTGCGGCCCCTGCAAGATGGTGGCCCCCATTCTCGATGAGATCGCCAGCGCCAACAGTGGCAAGCTCAAGGTGGCGAAGCTGAACGTCGACGACAATCCCCGAACCGCTCAGCGGTTCAAGGTGATGAGCATCCCGACGTTGCTGTTGTTCAAGAACGGTGAGACGCAGGCCCGGATCGTCGGAGCAAGGAGCAAGTCACAGATTCTCTCGGAGTTCGAGCCCCTTCTCTGACAGAGCCCCTCTTGCCTGAGTAACCCTTTGCACTACCGGCCGTTGCCTGGCATCTCCTACGATGTCGGAGATGATCGAAGTGCCGCCGAGCTCGGGCTTATGAGCCGTCCGCGGACGGTCTCTCCACGCGAAGATCTCCTGCCACTTCGAGAGGGCGACTCCGGTGAGGCCGTCGTTGACCTGCAGCGGAGGCTCGAGCGGCTCGGATTCGAGCATGAACACGACGAGCTCGGTGCGTACGGTCCCGGGACAGCGGCAGCTGTGCAAGTGTTCCAGTCCCAACGTGGACTACGTACTGATGGCATCTGCGGCCACGAGACGTGGTCAAGCCTTGTTGAAGCCGGCTTTCGATTGGGAGACCGACTCCTTTACCGCCGTAGCCCAATGTTGCAGGGAGACGACATCGCCGACGTGCAGCGGAGGTTGAGCGGGCTTGGATTCGATCCGGGAGGCGTCGACGGCATCTTCGGTGACAACACTCACACCGCGATCACCGAGTTCCAGCACAACATGGGTCTCGTGACAGACGGGATCTGCGGTCCGCTGACGCTCTCCGAGCTGGCCCGCGTCGCGCCTGTTCGCGGAGGTGACGACCTTGTGACGCCGCTACGGGAGCAACTCAGGGTCGCCGCGGCGCCGGCAATGCTCAGCTGCAAGAAGATCGCCGTCGGGGAGGAAGGGGGATTCGCGACCGGTGTTGCAGCGGTTCATCGCGCCCTCCTCCTCGCCGGAGCGCAATCGCTCGAACTGCACGACCCGGACCCGTTCGCGCAAGCCTTGGCGGCGAACACAGCGAAGGTCGACTGCTACATCGGTCTTCGGCTGGAGCCGAGCCACGAGTCAGTCAAGACGTACTTCTACCGGGGCTTCCGCTACGAGTCGGCGGCGAGCCGACACCTCGCTGAGCTGCTCGTGGAGGAAGCCGCGGGCTGGCTGGACCTTCACGAAGCCGGAGCACATGGGATGGCGGACGTGATCCTCAGGCGAACGGCCATGCCGGCTGTCGTGCTCGAGCTGGGAGCGCCGCAACAGGTGGCGATGAGGACTTCAGGCCTCGCAAGAGCGGTTCAGGAATCCCTCGAACGCTGGCTGACCATGAGCGGAGAGTGAAGTGATCCACAACCTCATGCACAGGTTGTGGATCAACTTGGACCAACAGTAGAGGTCCAGAGGGTAACGGGAAAGTAAACTTTTGATAGGGCCATGAAACAAAAGGGCTACTGACCAGGGCAGATAACAGTTTAGACCGCTTTCTACACAATCGTGATTAGTTTCACACCCTGGGGATGACGGTGGTGTTAACGAACCCTTCAGGAACGGATCTCGACCTCAGGTAAAGGTCTCCCCGACAATTACCCGGTAAATCCGTTCGAGGTCGTCCAACGTGGCAAACTCAATCACGAGCTTGCCACGTTTCCCGCCCATATCCACTTTGACCCGTGTGTTCAGGCGGTCTTCCAGGAGCTCCTCGAGATCGTGCACCCCTGGCGGCCTAAGCGAGTGCACGGGCTTTGGCTCTGGGGTCAGCCCGGGCGGGGCAGCGTGATCTCCACCGGGAGCGTTGATCGGGTTCCCGGCATCGTCGAGAGCTCCTTCGAGCCCGCTTTCTTCAGCCTGCTCCTCTCGGAGCTCATTTCGGACGAGCTCCTCCAGCGAACGAACAGAAAGGCCCCGGTGGACCGCTTCGCTGGCAAGCTTCTCCTGCAGAATACGATCCGGCGTACCGAGCAACGTGCGTGCGTGGCCGGCGCTTAGCTGACCATCGCGCACATATCGCTGGACTGTCGGGGGGAGCTGGAAAAGCCGAAGGGCGTTGGTGACTCCGGCTCTGGAGCGGCCCACCTTGCGGGCTACTTCCTCGTGCGTCAGGTTGAATTCCTCGATCAGCTGTTGATATGCGCCGGCCTCGTCAAGAGGGTTGAGGTCCTCACGATGCAGATTCTCGACCAGAGCCTCTTCGAGACTCATTGCGTCGTCGGCCTGATGAACGAGCGCGGGTATCGACTGGAGTCCTGCGCGACGCGCGGCACGGAAACGGCGTTCCCCTGCGATCAGCTCGTATTCATCCGGACCGACCTCTCGCACCAGAACCGGCTGAAGAATGCCAACCGCCTTGATCGAGTCCACGAGCGCGGACAGGCCCTGCTCACCAAACTGGTTGCGGGGCTGGAAAGGGTTCGGGCGGATACGGGCGAGTGGCACTTCACGGAGCATGGAACCGGTTGCAACACCCGGCGTCGGCGGGATGAGCGCCCCTAGCCCCTTGCCCAGACCGCTACGCCGGACCACCACTGACCTCCTTCGCGAGCTCTCGGTAGGCAATGGCCCCTCTTGACGATGGCGAATGGACAGTAATCGGCTCACCAAACGAGGGCGATTCCGAGATCCGAACCGTGCGAGGAATCACATTCTTGCAGACCGCGTCTCCGAAATGCGTACGGACCTCCGCGACGACATGATCTGCCAACCTCGTCCGCGAGTCGTACATTGTCAGCACCATGGCCGAGACCTCGAGCTCCGGGTTCAGGTTGCCTCGTACGAGCTCGACGTTCCTGAGCAGCTGGCCAAGACCCTCCAGGGCGTAGTACTCGCACTGAATTGGCACGAGCACCTCACTCGCCGCAGCAAGCGCGTTGACCGTGATAAGCCCAAGAGAGGGTGGGCAGTCAATCAGCACGTAGCCGAAATCCTCGCGGATCGGAGCGAGCACTCGCTTCAGTCGTAGCTCTCTGCTGAAGACCGAAACGAGCTCGATCTCCGCGCCGGCCAGGTCGATGGTTGCTGGCGCCAGGAAAAGGTTCTTGATGCTCGTCGGTTCGACACAATCCTCGAGTGCGACATCGCGAAGTAGAACGTCATACATGGAGAAATCGAAGTTCCGACCCTCGATCCCCAGCCCGGTCGTGGCGTTACCCTGCGGATCAAGATCGATGATCAGCACTCGGTAACCAAGATCAGCGAGGGCGGCACCAAGGTTGATGGTCGTGGTGGTCTTGCCGACGCCTCCCTTTTGATTGGCCACTGCGATAACTCTCGGCAGCGACCGCACGGGTTGCACGATGGGCTGCTTCTCTTCGGCCTGTGCCTGCCCGATCACTACTGAAGTCTCAAGCCCGGTACCCAAGTCGGACACCGGATTCTCGAGCTCGACCTGATCTCTTCGGTCTTCGCCGTCCTCTTGGTCGTTCATCACACCTTCGGTTCGAGGGAAATGTTCCACGTGAAACATCTGCTGGCCGAACGGCCGGAGGTAGTCGCTCTGGCGGGGCAGGAAGGGCTCAACCGAAGCATAACGCGCCAGCCCGGCCGGACCTGGTGACCGATGGCTGAGTCACCGCTTGGCATCATGACGAGATCCCGGCCGATTTAGCAGGTGCTCGAGCCGGGCGGCAACCGGCCGATAACAGGAGACGGGAATCAGGTGCACGCCCTGGAAGACCCCGGAGTCCCGAATCGCTAGCAGCAAATCGCAAGCTACGTCGATTCCCGCCTTCGGGTCGCGATCCAATCGGTCGACAAGTTCGCTTGGAATGACAATGTCAGGAATCGTCTGGGCCAAGCCGCGTGCCATCGTGGAGCTGGCCAAGACTATGACGCCCGCGTACACGGCCATCTGTGGCTGCTCTCGTTCGCTCCAGTGCAACAACGCTTCGAGAGAGAAGCCGACCTGTACGAACAGAAAGTCGGCTTCCCGTTTCCAAGCAGGCAGTTCTCCGAGGCCGGTGGCCGCCCCCAGACGCAACTTCCTGCCCCCGGAAAGTCCCAAGGTGCTCTCGAATGCCCGGGCTTCGGTCAGCATCGTCCGAACGGTGAGCTCGCTCGTGCGACCGCCCACCCTGGGTTCGTCACCACGAACCAAGAGGAACTGATCCACTCCGTAAGCTTCAGCGGTAAGCAAGTCCCGCTGGAACCCGAGCAGATTTCGATCTCTTGCGTTCAAACAGGCGATTGAGCGACCGCCCATCGCCTCTACTTCATGCGCGACGGCAACACTCGAGACCGTCGCCCGGCCGATATGGTTGTCCGGGATCAGAAACGTCCCAGCAATCGAGCTCAGGACGCCGATCTGGTGCCTAACGTGCTTCAGGTCCGGGCGAGTAGCGGGCTCGACCTCGCAGACGAGCTCGAAGCCTCCCGTTGACATCGGAACCAACACTATCGAGACGTGGGCTTCGCGGGCGGCTCTTGAGAGAAGAGCGGTCGCTTCGCCGGGATTCCCGGCCGGCGAGGGTAGCGATCCGAGCAGGGAGATACTTGTCGGAGCACGGCAAACCCGAAGGCCTCCCTTATGTCAAGTTCCGGTGTCAGACCGAGCTTCTCGCATCCCTCAGCTGGCCACCGATCTGCCCTCGGGAGTAGGGCCTTCGTGGCACGAGTGGTCTGCGAATCCTTGCCAGGGGGCTCGGACACTATCAACCGTCCCCCGACCCGGAGGAGCGGTGCCGCACATTCGGCCGTCACCGCGGGAGGACCGAAGCTTCTCGCGACGACCACGGTGAAGCTTGCCCGATAACTCTCCTCGCGCCCGAGCTGTTCGGCTCGAGCATTGACGACTTCCACTCGCGACGATAACTGGAGCTCCTCGACGGCCCATCTCAGGAAATCAGCGGAACGGCGCGCCGAGTCGAGCAGCACAAGATGAAGGTCCTGATCCTCGACTGCAAGAACGAGGCCCGGCAGCCCACCACCAGATCCGAGTTCAAGAACAGGGCCATCGACGGTTTCGAGCCACAGGGCTCGCAGGAACCCCTCCGAATGCGCCCTCTGCACTGCGAACGACAGGTTCCCGATCAGTGACCGTCGTCGAGCCTCGGCGAAGACCCCTTCAAGGCGATCGAGAGCTTTGGACCTCGTCATGTGTCGGGACTCTGCCCGAGGCAAGAGGCGGGTCCAGGCATGCCGCTACGCGCCGTTCAGCTCAGATCTGCAGGTTCCCCAGATCGATCGTCAGCTTCCTCCATCGAACTGATGGAGGGTTCCTCGACTGAGGGTGCCGAGGCCGGCCGGATGATGACATAGCGGCGCGGTTCCAATCCCTCTGAGGTCGTTTCCAAACCTTCAAGGTCATTGACCGTGTCATGAACCACTTTCCGATCTGATGGCGACATCGGCTCGAGTGCCTCGGACACGCCGGTGCGTAGCACATCAGCGGCGNNNNTGCCGTTGGACGACCGTCCTGGTCAGCTCTTGCAAAGCCTCCACAGTCGCGCCCTTCGGGCCGACCAAGAGCCCGAGGTTGTCCCCGTCCACGCTGATGTAGATGCCGTCGTCCTCGGTGCGGCGTGCACTCGTAATGGCGTCGATCCCAAACCGGGCGACGACCTCCCGGACGAAGTCAGTTGCGAGCTCCTGCTGGGTCTCGATGCTCATCTGCGCCTCCTTAGGCGATACGGTCCCACGACCGGCCCCACTCGAAGATTCGTCGGCGATTCCGTCCGAGCTGCCCGAAACTCGGCCGCGGCCCCCGCGTCCTCGAGAGCGTGAACGTTGCCGACCCCCTGCTGTCGGAGTGCCGCCGACGTCGGGGCTCGCATCCGTCGCTTCCGCGGCTTCGTGCACGGCCCGGGGACGCGCTCTTCGCGAACCGTTCTGACCTGGTCCTTGATCTTGGCGGGACTGGCCGCGGGTTGTTCCGGGA
>PMZN01000082.1:18288-19827 GCA_003170375.1 Acidimicrobiaceae bacterium
TCTCGGCCACGCCTAGTTGGTCAAGTGCTGCCTCGACAGCTTCCTCGACCGTCCGCCCGGTCATTTCGACCCATTCCACGGGCTATCGACCCTTCCGCGGTCGCTTGTCCCTCGAGCGAGGTTGCGACTTTGTCACGCCGCCTGAGCCGCCAGACCTGGATGTCTGCTGCTGACTGGGCCGCTTCGCGGAAGCGGAAGTCTTGGATCCGTTCTGGCTCACCGAAGTCTTGGAGCCGTTCGTCGCGCCTCGCCGGGACCCGCTCGCTCCCGTGGTCCTCTGTGTCCCCCCGGTTGTAGGACGAGTCGAACTCGAACTTCCGCTCGCTTCGCGCATTCGCGCGAGGAAGCCCTTGCCACTTGCGGCATCCCGGGAACCGGAGCCCGCCTTGCGACCATCCGCGGTGTTGTCGGCGTCCAAGCTGGGGCTCAGCGCGTCCGCGTGCTTGCGTTTGGTGAGCTCCTGAATAGCGCCAACGATCGTCGGGTCATGTTTGTACATCCACTCTTGCTGCCCGACACGGAACAGACTCGAGACGATGAAGTAAACACCGACACCAGCAGGGAGTGCGATATAGAGCACGAGAAAGATGAGCGGCATGTACTTCTGCATCTGCTGCATCTGCTGGTTCGACGCCGAAGCGGCGGGGTTGCGGTTCGTGACCTGCCAGATCGACACGTACTGGAGGCCGACGGCTATCAGCACCAGCAACGCGTAAGGGAGGACGTCCACGAGATGCGGCTGATGGGTTCGTACTGAGTCCGCCAGGTTGATGCCGAGGACGTGCATCTGGCCATGAGCCGCGACGAGGTCACGATACATCCGGCTCGTCTTCGGGATGTTCTGGGGCGTCGCCTTGACCAGCAGTTTGCCGTGTACGTAGATCTTCTGGCCCTTGGCGTTAAGAACGTCGGCGGTCTTCGAGAGGCCCCTGACCACGTCGTAGAGGACGATCAGGATCGGGAACTGGAGGAACATCGGCAGGCAGCCACCGGTCGGGTTCACTCCGTTCTCGCGATAAAGCGCCATCACCTCCTCGTTCATCTTCTGACGGAGCTCCTGCCTCTCCGCGGTGGGCATCCCGGGCTTCGCCTTGTAACGCGTCTGGATCTTCTTCATCTCCGGTGCCAGAAGCTGCATCCGCATCATGGAACGGGCGCTGGCACGCGTGAGAGGGAACACGACGATCATCACAGCGATGGTGAGGAGGGCGATCGCTACGGCGTAGTTCGGGATCAGCCCGTAGAAAAAGGCGAGGACGTAGCCGACGAGGACGAAGATCGGATGCAGAACCGTGCCGATGATGGACGTGCCGGCCTTGGCTGTGTGAGTGGTAGCGGCGAACAGCATCTCGGGCCTCAGCTCGGCACCGGGTCGAAGCCCCGGCTGCCGAAGGGGCGGCACCGGGCGACGCGCTTGACAGCCAACCGGGTTCCCCGAAGTGAACCGTGCCGCTCTATGGCCTCCACGGCATAAGCCGAGCAGGAAGGCACGAAGCGGCAAGGTGAAGGCCGGCCGGCCCGCAATCCCTGATAGGCACG
>PMZN01000082.1:19859-26636 GCA_003170375.1 Acidimicrobiaceae bacterium
AGGGACCGACGCCGTGGTCTCGGCCACGACTGCCCGTAGCCGACGACGGCAGCGATTGCGTTCAACCGCGGTCCCCACCTTACGGGGCACCGCATACGCGAACCGCCGGGTCTCTTCGGCCCTCGGTGCCGGAAGGAACTGAACCCTCACCGGCCCCGAGAAGACCCGTTGCCTTGAGCGGCGCAACTCGGCGAAAGCGCTGCGGCCATGGACCGGTAGTGGGCGCGGCGCGCGCGACCCTTCTCTGAGAACTGGCAACTCATTGCCCATTGTCGTCGGGAGTCGAGACGGTGTCGCGCTGTGACTCAAGCTGAGAGCCGGGCCCGTCCGCGGCGGCGGCGCGCCTTGATGACCGCGCGACCAGCGCGCGTCGCCATCCGATGGCGAAAACCGTGCCTTCTCGACCTTTTGCGGGTGTTGGGTTGGAACGTCCGCTTCATCTCAGCCTCGTTTCGTCGTTCCGGTGCCGCGCGTCTGTGGTGTCTCCCGTCGCGGCGATGGTCCGGTGGAGCAGGTGCAATCGACCCGCCAAGATGATCTCTGCACCTGGCGCGCGAAAACACGGGTCCACCAGACGGCAGGGACCGGCCGGAATAATTTAGCGCACGATCCGCCGCGAGACCAAGCGGCAGCCCTGAGGCAAGCGGCGCATCGGAGTTGTACGATTCCGAGCACACCCTGCGAGCTCGCCCCGCCGTCCACACCTGTGGATGCTGGTGTGGAGAACTTCTTGACCGGAGGGTCTCGAGCTGGTGACAGAGGCACAACAATTGTGGAATGACTGCTCGGATTCCTTGCGCTCGCAGGTGTCCGAGGCAACCTGGCGGGCGTGGTTCTCCGCGATCCGGCCAGTGGCGGTCGCGAACGGGACTTTGGTTCTCGCCGTGCCAAGTGGCGTGGTTCGTGACCGTCTGGAAGGGCGCTTCCACGGCCTAGTCCATGACGCCCTCCTTGACAGTTCGGGCAAAGAAGTCCAATTCCGCTTCGATGTGCAGATCGACGACCCCGGGCCGGAGGAGCTCGCGACGAGCAGAGACGTGGCCCAGCGCAGCGCCGACGAACCGGCGTCCTCGCTCGCTGTGCCGCGCGCCGGGCGGACCGTTCCGGCGCGCGCCAGGGACGGGTCGAGTACCGACGACGTTCCCCTCAATCCTAAATACACCTTTGACGCCTTTGTCACCGGACCTTCCAACCGTTTTGCGCACGCCGCTGCGCTTTCTGTGGCCGAGGCGCCGGCGCGCTCGTACAACCCCTTGTTCGTGTACGGCGCGGCCGGTCTTGGCAAGACCCATCTGCTGCAGGCGGTAGGGAACTACGTACGCGAAAACTTCGCGAGGATGAGGGTTCGCTACGTGTCCACTGAGACGTTCATGAACGAGTTCGTGGAAACGCTTCGTGCAAAAGACGACATGGGGGCCTTCCGTAGGCGGTACCGCGAATGTGACTTGTTGCTCATCGACGACGTCCAGTTCATGGACAAGAAGGAGTCACTGCAGGAGGAGCTTTTCCATACTTTCAATTCCTTGTACGGCTCGTCCAAACAGATCGTCCTCACGTCCGATCGTGCACCGCGCGCAATCGCCACTTTGGAAGACCGCCTCCGGAGCAGGCTGTTGTCGGGCCTCACCACTGACATCCAACCTCCCGAATTGGAAACTCGCATCGCCATTCTGCGTACCAAGGCCGAACACGAACACGCCGTGGTGGGTGACGACGTGCTCGACCTCATCGCCACCAAGGTCAAGGAGAACATTCGCGAGCTTGAAGGCGCGCTCATCCGTGTGACGGCCTACGCCAGTTTGAACCGACAAATGCTCACACGCGAGCTTGCTGAGTCTGTTCTCGCCGATTTCGTCGGCTCGAAACAGCCGAGGCAGATCACCGCAAGCCAAATCATCGAGATCAGTGCCCGACATTTCGGTTTCAGTGTGGAAGAGCTCATCGGCCCCAGCCGACGGCGCCCTCTTGTCATCGCACGTCAGATCGCGATGTACCTGTTCCGCGAGCTCACAGATTTCAGCTACCCGGCTATCGGACGAGAATTCAGCGACCGGGATCACACGACTGTGATTCACGCGGTCGAAAAGATTTCTGCACTCATGAAGGAACGACGACAGGTGTATGACCAGGTCACCGAACTCAGCGTTCAGATCAAGAACGGTTTATGATCTGTGGATAACACTCTTGTAACAGGGGATGATCTATCTATAGATCTTCACGTACTAACGCCCGCGAGCGACAGGCTGTGCGATCGGAGGATAACCCTGCTGAGGGTACAACCCTCCCGAACAGGAAGAAGTCTGGGTTATCCACAATCCCCAGGACCTACTACTCCTGTTGTCTTTTTTCTCTAATTCGAAAGGAGTAGAGCATTCCGTGAAGTTCCGTGCTGATCGTGACACCCTTCTCGAGACCCTCGTCACAGCGTCGAGGGCGACCAGCACTCGCTCTGGATCGAGCTTTGGTGTCATCGGACTGAAGCTCCACTTACGTGGACAGCAGCTGGACGTGTGCGGCTCGGATCCCGATCTTGTGATCGAGGCTCGTTGTGAAGTCGCCGGCGATGCCGATGGTTCAGTGCTCGTGCCATCGCGCCTGGTGGTTGACATCGTGCGCTCCTTCGAGCCCGGGGCGGTGACCGTAGTTGCCGGTGACGAGGAAGTTCGCTTCCAGTCAGGACGGGCCGAGTTTCTGGTCAGAGTTGCCATTGGTGCCGAGATCACGCGTCTTGGAGTGCCTGAGCAAGAAGGGATCGAAATCCCCGGAGCCGTTTTTGCCGACGGCTTGCGACAAGTTGTACGAGCGGCGCTTGTCGACGACTCGCGGGCACCACAACTCACCGGAGTGCTTATGGTCGCTACTGAAGGAGGCCTCAGGCTCATCGCCACCGACTCTTACCGTCTCGCGTTCCGCGATTTCGCTGGAATGACAGTCGTTGAACCTGGTGGCCAGGTTCTCGTTCCCGCAAAGGCGCTCGCGGAGGTTCAGCGGCTGGCCGCAGGTGGCAAGACAGACGGGGACCGGACGATCGTGTTCCGGCACAGTGATCTCGACGCAGTCTTCGATCTCGCCGATGTCCGTATCACCACACGGCTTCTCCGAGGTCAGTTCCCTGAGGTTGAACGACTGATCCCTGCCTCTTACGCCTACCACCTGCATGTTGCGCGCGACGACCTCGAAGCAGCCCTCCGTAGGGTCCGTCTTGTCGTGAGAGACACCAAAGATGCCACGACGCCGGTGCGACTAGCCCTTCATGAGGGTGGTGTCGATCTCACTGTGCTCACTCCCGAGAGCGGTCGGGCCGAGGAAAGTGTCGAAGGAGACTTCGAGGGCGATGACCTGACAGTGGCCTTCAACCCGAGTTACTTGCTGGACGGTGTCGAAGCAGTTCAAGCTGACACTTTGATCCTGGAGGTGAACGATCCGGGCAAGCCGGCTCTTGTGCGGGGTGAGGGTGAGGATGAATACCGCTATCTGCTCATGCCAGTGAAGGTGTCCTGAAGCCGAGCTGAGAGTCCGCATGAACGAGACGGTGATCGTTCGGCTCGAGTTGCACGACTTTCGCAACTTTGATGCAGTTGAGTTTCACCCGTCACCGGACGGTCTGACAGTCATACAGGGTGCGAACGGCGCCGGGAAATCCAGCCTTCTCGAAGCGATCGTCTACAGCTCGACACTTCAGTCCTTCCGCGGAGCGCCTCGCGAGGCAGTCGTCCGCCAAGGTGCGGCCGAGGCTAATGTGCGCTGTGACGTCCTGGCAGGTAAGCGAAAGGTCGAGATCGAGATAGAGGTCTTGCTCGGTCGGCGTGACCGCGCCTGGCACAACGGGCAGAGAGTGCCCGGTATACGCGGGCTTCTCGAAGTTCTCCGGACAACGTTGTTCACTCCGGACGACCTCGTGCTCGTTAAGGGGGCTCCCAGTGGCCGCCGCGACTTTGTCGACGACGTGTTAGCCAAGTCACATCCCCGCCTCGGCGCGGACCGCTCGGGGCTGGACCGCGTGCTGCGGCACCGCAACGCGCTTCTGCGCCAACTCGGCGGCCGCCTCGATTCGGAAGCGGCAACGACGCTCGACATCTGGGACGACCGGCTGGCCCAGATAGGGGAGCGTCTGGCTAGTTCCCGTGCCGAGTTGGTAGAGGCGCTGTCGCCGTTTGCAGCCGAGGCTTTTTCGATTCTTGCCACCCAAGCCGGCAGCTTCAAGATGCGTTATGTCCGTTCCTGGGATGGGACACTGAGCGACGCTCTCGCTTCAGCGCGTCGCGAGGACCTTCGGCGGGCAACGACGACTGTCGGCCCGCAGCGCGACGACGTCGAGATCGAGGCCGGTGGGCTTGATGCGCGCACCCGGCTTTCGCAGGGACGTCAGCGATGCGTCGCCCTTTCACTGCGCTTTTCGAGCCACCGCCTCATGACGACGGTCACTGGCGTCGCGCCGGTGTTGCTGTTGGACGATGCCTTTTCCGAATTGGACGAAGGAACGGCCCGGGCACTCGTGGGCGAGTTGCCCGATGGTCAGGCCTTCTTGACCACCGCCGGCGAGTTGCCGCCGGGGGCGGCGCCGAAGCTCGTCGTCTGCCTGGTTGACGGTAAGCTCGAGCAGTGAGCCGTCGTTGGTCGGGGTCCGATCACGTACGCGGGCACAACACGGCCCCCCTCGGCGAGGAAGAGACAGGTGCGGGTCCGACAGTGGCCATTGGCACCGCCGTTGACCGGTTGCTGCGCCAACGTGGCATGGAAGACGCGCTCGTCCTGGGTCGCGTCGCTAGCTGCTGGGAGGAAGTCGTCGGTCCCGAAGTCGCCCGTCAAGTGCGCCCACAGTTCGTTCGTGACGGCGAGCTCGTGGTCTCGGTCGACCACCCTGCCTGGGCGACCGAGCTCGAACTAGCAGGTTCCGCGGTGCTCGGACGGCTCTTCGAACAGCTCGGGGATGTAGCCCCAAGGCGCCTCAGCGTGCGTGTGGTACCAGCCTCACGAAGATAGACTGCAGGCGTCGTCGCGAGTCGTACCCGCATCCGTCAAGGGTCCATCTCCGGCCTGGTTCGCCCGCCATCGTTGGAAGGTCGCGCCTATGGGCTTGGACAGCAGTGAGGAAACTGGTACCAACCGACCCGATGACATGGATTACGAGAAGGAGCGCAACGACGTGGTTTCAAAGCCGGTGACGGCCGCTTCCTACGAGGCGGAAGACATCACTGTGCTCGAGGGTTTGGAGCCTGTCCGATTGCGGCCAGGCATGTTCATCGGCTCGACGGGGCCCACCGGCCTTCACCATTTGATCTGGGAAGTCGTCGACAACGCCGTCGACGAGGCGATGGCCGGGTACTGCACCCGCATCGAGGTGACGTTGCTCGCCAACGGAGGTTGCCGAGTGAGCGACAACGGGCGCGGCATCCCTGTAGAGCCCATTCCGAATTACCCGGACAAGACTGCGGCAGAGGTCGTGCTCACGGTCTTGCACGCCGGAGGCAAGTTCGGAGGTTCGAGCTACAAGGTTTCTGGCGGTCTTCATGGCGTGGGCGTATCGGTAGTGAATGCCTTGTCGACGCGGCTCGTGCTCGAGATCGATCGGGGCGGCAACCGGCACCGAATGGAATTCGTCGAAGGCGGCAAACCGGAAGGCCCACTTGAAGTGGTCGGGCCTTCACCAAGGGGCCGGACGGGGACGTTGGTCACCTTCTGGCCGGATCCGACGGTCTTCGAAGAGACCGAGTTCAGAGCCCAGACCGTGCTGGAACGCTTGCAGGTCATGGCGTTCCTCAACAGGGGCCTCGAGATCCGGTTCAAGGACGAGCGCCCGGAGCACCAGGCCGAGGAGACCTATCGCTACACGGGTGGGATCGTCGATTATGTGAAGCATCTCAACACCTCCAAGGAGTCTCTCTTCCGAAAGGTGGCCGCCTTTCTCCAGACGGAGACCGATCAGGAGGTCGAGGTCGCCTTGCAGTGGAACACCGGCTACTACGAGAGCATCTATTCGTACGCGAACGGCATCGCGACCGGTGAAGGCGGCATGCACGAAGAAGGTTTCAAGAAGGGTCTCACCAACGTCGTCAACAAGTACGCGCGGCAACGCAACCTAGTGAAGGAATCCGGCGACAACCTCACGGGCGAGGACATCCGTGAAGGGCTCACTGCGATCGTGTCAGTGAGAATGACCAATCCTCAGTTCGAAGGCCAGACCAAAGCGAAATTGGGCAATGTGTCCATCCGGTCTCTCGTCGAGAAGGCCACGAACGAGAAGCTCGCCGAATGGATGGAGGAGAATCCTAAAGAGGCGGGGCAAATTGTGCAGAAAGCCCTGCTCGCCCAGCGCGCCCGCGTCGCCGCGCGCCAGGCACGGGACCTCACTCGGCGCAAGAACGCCTTGGACGGTGCGGGTCTTCCGGGCAAGCTCGTCGACTGCTCATCACGCGACCCGCGCGAGTCGGAGCTCTTCATAGTCGAAGGTCTGTCGGCCCTCGGCACCGCGCAGGACGCGCGGAACCCCCGCACCCAGGCCATCTTGCCCATCAAAGGGAAGATCCTGAACGTCGAGAAGGCCCGGGTCGACAAGATGCTGAAGAACGCGGAAATCCAGGCACTGATCCTTGCGATCGGTGCCGGTGTGGCGGACGACTTCGACCTAGCCAAGATCCGCTACCACAAAGTGATCCTGCTTGCTGACGCGGACGTCGACGGTTCGCACATACGAACCTTGCTTCTGACTTTCTTCATGCGCCAGATGAAGGCGCTCATCGAGGCGGGTCACGTATATGTCGCCCAGCCTCCCTTGTA
>PMZN01000131.1:0-4557 GCA_003170375.1 Acidimicrobiaceae bacterium
AGTCAGACCGGCGCCCGGCGCCCACCGGCGCTGTCGCGCGGGGTACCAGGCCCAGGTCCGCGCCCTTACAAGCCGCCGAGAAAAGTCTCGCCAAGGCCCAGGTCACCGGGGCCGGCGTCGCCTGGTCCCGCCCCACCGGGCGCACCGGCATCTTCCCGGTAAGCGGCGTAGCCGGTCCGCTCGAGCTCCTCGGCGAGCTCAGGTCCTCCGCTCGCGACGATCCGGCCCTCCGACAGCACGTGGACGCGTTGGGCGGGCAGCTCAGCGAGCAAGCGGCGGTAATGGGTGATCGCGATGACGCCAAGGGGAGGATCGCCTTCGCGTGTTGCCCGCTCGATGCGCCTGGACACTTGACCAAGCGCATCGACGTCGAGGCCGGAGTCGAGCTCGTCCAGGATGGCGATCCGTGGCCGGAGGATCGCGAGCTGGAGGGTCTCGTTGCGCTTGGCCTCGCCACCGGAGAGGTCGACGTTCATCGGGCGCGCGAGGATCTCCGGCGAGATCCCGAGCTCGGCGGCCTCCTGGGAGAGACGGGCTCCAAGCGGCCCGGATTCGGCTTCTGTGATGCGGCCCGCTGCGACGAGCGCCTCGGTGAGCGCCGACGCGAGCGGCACCCCGGGCACCTCGATCGGGTACTGGAACGTCAGGAAGAGCCCTGCTTGCGCCCGTGCAAAGGGCGCCAAGCCGAGCAGCTCGACGCCATCGAGCGTCACGCTCCCGCTCGTGACCTCGTAGCCGGGGCGACCCATCAGAACGTGCGCGAGGGTGCTCTTGCCTGAGCCGTTCGGGCCCATGACCGCATGGATCTCCCCACTTCGCACTTCGAGGTCGATGCCGCGCAGGATCTGCCTGGAGTCAACACCGGCGTGAAGATCGGAGACCTTGAGCACGCTGGCGGTCAACTGATCACCGCGAAGACGTCACCGGAGTCGACCTCGATAGGCACGACCTTGACCGACTGGGTGGCAGGCAGGCTCTGCGGCGAGCCGTCCGACAGAGAGAAGGTGCTCCCGTGCCGGAGGCACTCGATCTCGCACACGTCGGCGAAGACCTCGCCCTCCGAGAGCGGGTAGTCCTCATGGCTGCAGACGTCGACAAGCGCCCGGAACCCGGACTCGCAATGAACGAGCGCGATTGCTCCTCCCTCGATCTCGAACCGGCGAACTTGTCCCACCGCCAGATCGCCGGTCGCGCACAGTCGCACCCGCACGGGATCAGCCCCCACCGGTGACACCGTCCAGCCGCGCTGCGACCGCCGCGGCGAGATGGTCGCGGACCCCCGGCGCTGCTATGCGCACCCAGAGGTCCTCGAAGAAACCCAGCAGGATGAGGCGCTCGGCAACGGCGGGCGGGACGCCCCGAGACTCGAGGTAGAAGCGCTGCTCACGGTCGATCTGGCCGATGGCTGACGCGTGCGAGCACCGGACGTCGTTCTCCTCGATGTCGAGATTGGGAACCGAGTCCGCGTGCGCGCCGTCGCTGAGCACGAGATTCCGGTTCGTCTGGAAGGCGTCAGCGCCCTTTGCCCCGTGCCTCATCCTGATGAGCCCGGAGTACACCGAACGCGCCGTGCCTCCGACGGCGCCTTTGAAGACGAGGTCGCTCTTGGTGCGCGGCGCTCCGTGCTCCTGGAGCGTGCGGAAGTCGTGCATCTGGGTCCCGTCGCCGAGGTACGCGGCCAAGAGCTCGGCACTCCCGCCCTGGCCCGCCAGGACCGACTCGGTGCGAAAACGTGCGTACTCGCCGCCGAGCGACGCCGTGAACGTGCGGATCGTGGAGTCCCGACCTGCGCGGATCCGCTGATGCGCAAGCTGCCAAGCGCCGGCACCGAGCTGCTGGATGGCGTTGTAGGACAACAGCGCTGCGTCCCCGACGGCGATGTCGACGATCGGAACCACGAGAAGCGCGCCGTCGCCGGAGACGAAGAGCTCGATGACAGTTGCTTCGGCCGCCTCGCCGAGATCGATCACCGTGCGCGCGGAGACGGCCTGAGCCACGTCGGTGGCCCCGCTCGGACCGAGCAGGTGCACGATGACTATCGGGTGGTCGATGCGAGCTCGGGCGGGAACCGAGAGCACGACCGCATCGCGAAGGAAGGCGTCGGCAAGATGATCGAACACGTCGGGCTCGTGCTCTTCCTTTCCGGTCGCTGAGTTCAGCCTCGTCACCTGGTCGAGGACGTCCGAACCCCGGGGATCATCGAGGACGCTGCCGAGACCGGCCCCGGTCGCGCTCGCTGCAGCAGACAATTCGAACGAGACCGGGAAGCCATCGACAACCACGGCGAGACCGGAACGCTCGCCGACGAGATCGAGAAGGGCGGCCGATTCCGGCCAGGCGTCAACTTCGGGCGCCGACCGCAGGCCGACCGTGGCACCGGTCCCGCTCGGCACATACTGCTCGAGGTCGAGCTCGGAGATTCTGCTGTAGCGCCAGAGATCTTCGTCGACCACCGGCGGTGGGCTCGCGGCAAACCTTTCGAGCGCGTAAAGACGCCGCTCGACGAGCCACTCCGGACCGCCGAGAGTCCGCGCGACTCGAGCGGTAAAGGAAACGGGTAATTGCATCGTGATCAGGACAGGAGGTTAGCGGACGCCCGTCACCGGGTGGGCGGGGAGCCCTTGCGCTTGAACCAGCCGCGCGAACCGAAGCCAACGCTGGGGCCCGAGCGCCGCTCCTCCTTGTGCTCTCGCTTGCGGGCTTCTGCGACTGCGTCGGGCGCCACCGCAGAGACGATCTCTTCGGCGTTCTCGAGCAGGTCAGCAGCGTCCGCGGCGGGCACGCCGGTCGGCTCTTGCTCGATGGAAGGTTCGATGAGCTTGCCGTGAGTCCACCCTGCGTCAGCAAGGCGCCGCTCGTAGACCGGGCAGTTGTCCGGGCACCGCCACGGCGCGTCCGGCGCCATGTCGAGCACGCAGAATCTCGCGACCTCCCCGCTCGCGTAAGTCCGGCTCTGGTAGTGACGACAGTCCTCCCGCATCGGCATCGGGATGGACGTTACCTCGCGACGACGAGCAAGACGTGGGCAGGCCGGGGCAGCACGCCGCTCACAACACCTCAGCCGACCGAGCCGTCCATCTGGAGCTCGATCAGACGACTCCATTCGACCGCGTACTCCATCGGCAGTGTGCGGGTGATCGGCTCGATGAACCCGTTCACGATCATGCCCATCGCCTGCGTCTCGCTCAGGCCGCGGCTCATCAGGTAGAAGAGCTGATCGTCGCCGATCTTGGAGACGGTCGCCTCGTGGCCGATCTCGGCGTCACGCTCACAGACCTCCATGTACGGCTTCGTCTCAGAGATCGAGTCTTCGTCCAGGATGAGCGCATCGCAGCGAACGAAGGACTTTGCCCTCCTGGCGCCCTCGTCGACATGCACCTTGCCTCGGTATGTGGCATGGCCGCCGTCCTTCGAGATCGACTTCGAGACGATGGTCGAGCTGGTCTCGGGCGCGCAGTGGAACATCTTCGCCCCGGTATCGAGGATCTGGCCCGCCCCCGCGTAGGCCACGGAGAGGACCTCACCCGACGCCTTCGGACCCATCAGGTACACCGATGGGTACTTCATCGTGAGCCTTGAGCCGATGTTCCCGTCGATCCACTCGACGTGCGCCTCGGCTTCGGCACGAGCTCGCTTGGTGACGAGGTTGTAGACGTTCGTGGACCAGTTCTGGATCGTGGTGTAGGTGATCCGACTGCCCGGCAGTGCCACGAGCTCGACGACCGCCGAGTGAAGCGAGTCCGACGAGTAGACCGGCGCCGAGCAACCTTCGACGTAGTGCACCTGGGCACCCTCGTCCGCGATTATCAGCGTCCGCTCGAACTGGCCCATGTTCTCGGCGTTGATCCGGAAGTACGCCTGAAGGGGCATGTCCACGGTCACGCCGGGCGGGACGTAGATGAAGGACCCCCCCGACCAGACGGCCGAGTTGAGAGCCGCGAACTTGTTGTCGCCCGGCGGGATGATCTTGCCGAACCATTTGCGAACTATCTCCGGGTGCTCGCGCACAGCGGTGTCCATGTCGGTGAAGAGCACGCCGAGCCGCGCCAGGTCCTCACGATTGCGGTGGTACACGACCTCCGACTCGTACTGGGCGGTCACTCCGGCCAGGTACTTGCGCTCCGCTTGCGGGATGCCGAGCTTGTCCCAGGTGTTCTTTACCGACTCGGGCAGCTTGTCCCAGTCGTTGACCTGCCCGTCGGTGGGCTTGATGTAGTAGTAGATGTCATCGAAGTCCAGGTCAGGCATCTTTTCGGCGAACCAGCGCACCATCGGCTTGCGCTCGAAGCGGCGCAGCGAGGACAGCCGGAAGTCGAGCATCCAGCCCGGCTCGCCCTTCATGGAGGACATCTCCCGGACGATCTCCTCTGACAGCCCCTTGCGCGGCTTGAAGACGTAATCCTCGACGTCACTCCAGCCGAGCTGGTACTTGCCGAGATCGAGCTCCGTGATGGCCATCAGGCGTTCCTCTCCGGGGAGTTTCTCCTACGCACATAGTAACAACTCCGGACCGGCACGCCTACCCGCCCAACAGTCACCGGCTGCCACCAGCTCTCG
>PMZN01000131.1:4603-7443 GCA_003170375.1 Acidimicrobiaceae bacterium
CGGCGCTCAGCGTCTCGGCAAATAGCCACGGCCCCGCGGTCGTGTGTTCGATCCCCACCCAGCAGGCGCCGCCGGTGGTCTGGAGCGCCAACGTGTAGTTGCCCGACGGCACGCTGAACGCGACGTTGGAAGGCGACACGGACGTCGGCTTGAGGGTCGTCGGGACCGTCGTGGTGGTTGTAGTGGTCGTGGTCCGTCCGCCACCTCCGCGGCGAACAGTCGTCGTCGGGAGCGTCCCGCGATGACCACCACCACCACCACTCAGGGAGATCACGGCGGCAACCACTGCCGCGACCGCCACAGCTGCTGCTGCACCGGTCGCGGCCCGTCGAACCATCACCTGGCGATGCCGATCGGCTGGTGACCTATACGCCTCCCCGCGAGCGCGAGCCTCGGCCGCGCCGGGCAGCCGTGCGCGGGCGTGTGTGGCACGTGTACGGGCGACAACACCAGGCCCGGCGTCCGGGGCCGAACCGGCTTCCTGGTCGTCTCGCGCCTGACCGCCCGTTTGCTGGTCACCCGCCGGCACGCCGCCCGGCAGCCGGTTCGGAGCGGAGAAGCGAAGCTTGGGCTCGCCGGCCGGCGGCAGCCGCGAGGAGGCCAACTGGCCCTGGCCACGCATGCGGACGTCCCGGTGGGCCGCGGGGGCCTCCTCGCCCGTCTCGTCGATCCGCCTGCCCACATGGGGCCGGCCGGCCTCCTCGTGGGGAAGCATGCGGAACCCGGTGGACTCGGTCCGCTTCGAGACCTGTCCGAGCACGCCGAGCGCGCGCTCGTAGGTCTCGACTGATTTGGTGGCTGACCTGGCCGAAACGATGCGAGCCCAGACGATCGCGGCAACGACGAGCACCGCGAGGACGACGATGACGAGGGTTATCACGCTCCTCAACTCCACAACTGGCTACGCACGCTCCCATTCAAGCCGAATGCCGAGACCACGGCATCGCGCCCGTCCGGTGAGCGAACGGCGATCAGGTTCTCAAGCCGTGGCGCGGGCGGAGGTGGTCCGGGATCTCGCAAAGGCGTGGGTTCGCCCGGTCACGTGCTGACACGACCGGGTCGGCGACGCCCCAGTCCGCCCCCAGATCGGGGTCGTCCCAGGCGACGCCGAGCTCGTCAGCGGGGTTGTAATAGGAGTCCACGAGGTACGTGAGCGTCAGATCGGTGACCGCCGCGAATCCGTGGCCGACACCAGGCGGGATGAACAACCCGCGATCGTCGTGCTCGCCGATCTCGAGGACCTCGGTCGCCCCCTCGGTCGGGGAGCCCACCCGGAGGTCGTGCAGGACGACACGAGCCCGGCCCCGGGTCACGTACCAGTAGTCAGACTGGTGGAAATGGTAGTGAAGACCGACGACGGCGCCCTGCTGACGGTCCGAGCGGTTGCCTTGAACCATCTCGCGGCCGAGGGGGAACCAGCTCCTTCGGTACGTCTCGATGAACCGCCCACGGCTGTCGCCGTAGATGTCCGGAATCACGATCATGACGTCCGCGATCACCGTGGACGCTTCCACTCTCGGCAACGGTCGCCCTCCTTCCGATTCTGAGACTGTGCGAAACGGCCTCCGGCAGGCTAGTGCGGCGCGACAACAAGACCAAGAAACGACGGCTCGAGCAACCAGGAGCTCTACCGGGGCTCAGTCCTCACCTCGCAAAAGCGGCTCTCGGACATCGTCATTCCTCGGGCAGCTCCCGCGGTGACCTTGTGGAAAAGGCAAGCTGCCAGTCGTTCTCGCTCTCCCCATCGATGGTGAGACGCCAGGTGAAACGGGTGTTGTACGGGAGCGGGAGCGGGCTGAAGTTGACCGCGACGGCCACGTCGACCGGGCTTCCCTCCGGCACGCCTTCGGGCCTCCCTACCTCGAAGTCGCCGCGCACCTCGATCGGCTGGGGACCATCGGCGCCCTCGACGATGACCGGGCGCCCGTCCTCGTCCATCAAGAAGAGCTCCCAGTGGTGCGGACGCGTCGCCTCGTGCCACCCCACGTCCACCTTGATGGCGATCGCGGACGGCATCGGATCCGGTCCGATGAGGCTCCAACCTCCGCCGAGGATGAAGAGCTTCCCATCTGCCACCTGCGCCGCGTCACACAGCATCATCGTCACTCTCACGCCGCAACGGTAGCCCGGCACGGTGCCGGCAGATCGGCGAAGTTTGAGTACCGTCGTCGCGATGAGCGAGCTCGGGTTGCGCAACGACCTCTATCGGCGACCGCTCGCAACTGCACTCGAACGCCTGGGCCTCGAGGCCGGGTGGCGGTGCGTGGACGTGGGTGCCGGCGCCGGCGACGTCTCTGTGGCTTTCGCAGAGCTCGTGGGGCGCGAGGGGCGCGTCTACGCGGTTGACAGTGATCCCCGCGCCCGCGACGAGGTTGCTGCGGCGGCGGCGGCCGCCGGAGGGGCCCAGGTCATCGCCATCACCCAAGCCGGCGAAGACCTGACATTGCCGGAGAGCGTCGACCTCGCATACTGCCGTTTCTTGTTGATGCACGTCCTCGAGCCCCTTGCGGTCCTGCAGCGGATGGTCGCTTCACTCAGGATCGGGGGTTATCTCCTCGCGCAAGAGCCGATCACCTCGGCAGGACGGATCGACGGCGCGCCGATGTCGATGCCCGCGGCGAGGCACCCGGATGTCGGAGCCCTCCTCCCCGGGATGGTCCGCGAGGTCGGCCTCGAGCTCGTCGATGCCTGGGCAGAGGCTCCCGCGGGCGCCGGGCCGGGACCGGTGGCGACCTATCTCGGCGAGCTCACCGAGGTCGAGCCGGGGGACGCCTCCGTGGTGCTGCCGCCCCTCGTCACGGTCATCGGCCGTCGCCTCGCCCCGAGAGGAGCAGAGTCTC
>PMZN01000131.1:7473-20717 GCA_003170375.1 Acidimicrobiaceae bacterium
GTCTGACAGCGCTTGCAATAGACGACCTCGTGCGACTCGTAGGAGACCCTGAGCAGAGGCTCACCGCAGACCGGGCAGGGTTGGCCGGCCCGATTGTGCACTGCAAATGCGGTGCCGAGCTTCGGCTCCGACAGTCCACCCGTTCGCCGGCGCTCCGAAGCGATCGCGTCCGAAAGGACAGACCGGACTTCGGCCACCAAGCGCCGACGGTCCGGATGGCTCAGCGAATTGAGGGACGAGAAAGGCGACAAGCCGGCGCGGTTCAGCGCGTCGTCCGCGTAGCCTCGCCCTATGCCGGCCACAAACCTCTGATCCCGGAGGAGTGTGTGAAGGTGCCGCGTTTCCTGGCTCGTGAGCAACAGATCCTCGAACGCCGTCTCCGGGGGTTCCGGGCCGAGGCCCTCGAGAGGTCCCTCGTCGCCGGCGACCAGCACCCACCAACCAGCCTTGCGCTCGTGGCCATGCTCGCGAACGAGCACGCCCGTGTCGTTTCGCAAGACAAAGCGAACAACGGCACCTCTCGGCTTGGTGTGCTTCGGGGGCACCTCGATGTCCAGACGACCCGCCTGCGATAGGTGAACGAGGGCGCGGCGACCGGAGGAGAGGTTCAGCACGAGGTACTTGCCTCTGCGCCCCACCCCAAGCAGCTTCTCTCCCTCGAGGCCTTGGCCCGGCGGCAAAACCGTCTTCAGCCCCGAGAAGCCCAGCAGCTCGACCCGCGCGATGACCGCTCCCGCGACCGCGACGTCGAGACGCTCGGCAAGTGCCTGCATCTGGGGAAGCTCAGGCATGTCGGACGGTCCCAGGCGACCTGTCGGGGTAACTCGGAAGCCCGCTCAGGACTCAGCCGGCTCAGGGCGCTGAGGGTCCCCGCCCGCCGCCACGGCCATCGTGCTCATGAGTTCTGGCGCGCTTGCGAGGTCTGGCGCGCCGGTGAGGTCTGGTCGATCAGATCTCGAGGCGTGAGCTGCTCGGTGATGAGCCGGGCGAATCGGGCCGGATCACCTGCCACGAATGCCCGGCACAATGGCAAGCCTTCGACATAGCAGGAGATGTACGCCCTCCAGATCGGATGCAGGAGAAACTCGACCGCCTTCTGCGCCCGGGCCCTCGAAGTCAGCTCGAAGCGGGCCACCTCATCGATGACGGTGTCGGGATCGGCCCCGTCCTCCCACAGGCGAAAGGCCGCATTTGCGCGCACGCCGGCGAGTGCCTCGCCCGCCTGTCTCACGATCGTGACCACGTCAGGGTCGTAGGGGATCCCGAGCGGTGCCAGATGCTCGGCCACAACGGCCTCCCGACGGGGGCCCATCACGATCTCGAACCCATGATCGGCGAGTCCCTCGGAAAGCAGGTTGTGCGGCGTTCCGATAACGACGATCGACTCTTCCCAGCACCGGTGGCGGCGGAGCAGGCCCGCCTCTTTTCGGACGTGTTCAGTGTGATGGCCGGGATAAGCCTCGTGTGCCACGAGAGGACCAAGAGAAGTCGAGAGGACCGGGAGATCGGTATTGATCTCGACCCTCGACCGCGACCCGCCCAGGTAGTAGTTGAAGCCACTCCACGGCTTGCCGGTGACCAACTCGAAGTCGACGCGCTCGCCGTCAGGTAGACCGAACATGAGCCGGGTCCGCTCCCGGAGCTCCTCGGCGAGCGAGGCAATCGCCGACTCCAGGCGGTCGAGGGGCACCGCCAGCGACTCGCGCCAGGCCACGTAGCGATCCACGAGCGGTCCGTTGCCCGGCACCACCTCGTCGAGGCGGCGGTGTGCCGTCTCGAACTCGTCTTGCTCGAATCTGCGTGGGCGCACGCCGTAACAGGCCTCGACTTCGTCGGCGTAGGCGATCGGTTCGCCGGCGAGCTTGCGCACGGTGGTGAGGAGGCCGATCGCCTGCGCACGCAGGTAGTGGCGCCTAGTCCCGTCCCTGCCCGCATCGGGCACAGCTTCGAGCCGGAGGTGATCTGGAACCGGTCCCTCGTCGGGGTCGCCGAGCGGCTCGCCTGCATCGATGGCCGCGAGAAGCGCCCGCGCCTCGGCGACAAGATGCTCCGGTGGAGTGATCGGCGCGGCAGCGACGCGAGCTGCGATTGGCTTGGGCCCGTAATAGGAGTCCACGAGCCCGCTCACGTGGCGGTCCATTGCCAGGCCGAGCGCGAGGTAGCGCTCGACGACGTTGGGGGTCATGGGCGCTCAACCGATGCGGGAGCGGAGGAACTCGGTAGTGCGTTGCCAGGCGAGCGCCGATGCCCCGGCGTCATAGACCTCTGGGCGCGTGTCGTTGAAGAAGGCGTGGTCGGCTTCGGGGTAGATGTGGATGTTCACATCGTCATTGCCCGCGCCCCTCAGGGTGCGCACGAGTGCCCTGGCCGTTTCAGGGCTCGCAGATTCATCCTTCCCAGCGAAGTGGCCGAGGACCGCACCGGTCAGCGCCGAATAGTCGGGCTGAGCGCCCTCCCAGGGCGCGAGACCGTAGAAGGGCACGACAGCCCGAACCTTGTCGGGACGCTGCGACGCGAGCATCAGAGCCAGTCCTCCGCCCATGCAGAACCCGACGACTCCGACTCCGCTTCCGCTCGATCGCGCCGCGACCTCGTCCACGGCACCGCCCATGTCGCTCCCGGCCCGGTCCAATTCGAGCGCCATCATCAGCTTCGCCGCCTCGCCAGGCTCGGCGACCTTCGTGCCGTGGTACAGGTCAGGTGCCAGTGCCACGAAGCCTTCGGCTGCGAAGCGATCGCACACGTCCTTGATGTGGCCAACCAGGCCCCACCACTCCTGGATCACGACGACTCCTGGTCCGCTCCCGCCGGCGGGCGAAGCCAGGTACCCGACATCAGTCGAACCGCCGCTCGGAAACTCGATCACCGATCCCATGTCAGCGAAACTACTCCCCGCCGCACAGCCGGTTCAGGAATCGGCTCGAGAGCGCGAGGATTGACCGATGCCCGCGAGTCGTCTCCCAGGGACCCTGCGCGTCCTGCTCGCGGCGAGCTTCGTGTCCTCGATCGGCAGCGGGCTGACACTTCCGTTTCTCGTCATATACCTGCACCAGGTTCGGCACATCCCCCTCGGGATCTCGGGACTTCTGATCGGGGGCGTCGCAGTCCTCGCCCTGCCCGTCAGCCCCGTGGCCGGTGCCCTCGTCGACCGCGTCGGTGCCCGCGCAGTGGTGCTCGTCACCATGATCGTGCAGGGGCTCGGTGTCGCCGGCGTCGCGACCGTGCACAGCACCTTGACCGCCCTGCCCGCCATGTTCGTGTTCGGGCTGGGCCAAGCCGCTGCTTGGCCGACGTGGAACGCGCTTCTCGGAGTGATGGTCGACGACGACAAGGTCAGCCGCTTGGCCTTCGCCCGCAACTTCCAGCTCCTCAACCTGGGCCTCGGCATCGGCGCGATCGTCGGCGGGCTCGTCGTCCACGTCCGCGAGCCGGGGACTTTTGTCGCGGTGTATCTCGCCGACGGAGCTTCCAACCTGATCATCGTCGCGGCACTCGCGCTCTTGCCCCGGAGCGCGTTTCGCTCGATGCGCCATGCCGATGCGCAGGCAGTGGCAAACGAGGAGGGCGCCGAAGCCTGCCCTGGCGACCAAGCTCGCCGGCGTGGGTACAAGGCAGTGCTGGGCGACGCCTTGTTCCGCCGATACCTCGTGGCGGTCACCATACTCATGATCGCCGGCTACGCCGCTCTCAACACCGGCTTTGTGGCCTTCGCTACGTCGGTGGCCAAAGCTGGTCCTGGCACGATCGCGGCCTCGTTCGCGGCCAACACCGCCTTCATCGTCCTTGCACAGCCGCTAGGCCTGCGAATCGTCAGCCGGACGAGGCGCACAACCGCGCTCAAGATGGTGGCAGCCGCGTTCGCCGCTTGCTGGGTCGTGCTCGCGTCCGCCGGTCTGATGCCAGGGACCGACGCCGCCCGGGCACTTGTCATCGCCAGCTTGGTCGTGTTCGCCGCGGGCGAAGTGCTCCTGAGCCCCGTAAGTGGCCCGCTCGTCAACGACCTTGCCCCGCCGGGGCTGCGCGGACGCTACTTCGCCGCGTCCGCAATGTGCATCACGGTTGCCAACATCGTGAGCCCGGCCATCTCGGGAGCGGCAATCGGCGCCGGTTTCGGCATCTTGTTGCTTTGCTTCTTCGTCGCCTGTTGCGGGGCAGCGGCCCTCGGTGCCGAGTGGTTGGGTCGAGCGCTCACGCCGGCACAGGACAACGCACCCGAGAGCCGGTCGCAGGTCTGAGGCCAGTCGGTCGGTAGCCGGTCCGAGGAGGCCCTGTCACCCCGCACGAACGACCAGCTCGGGCGCCGGCGGGCACCGGCCCCGACTAAGGGCCTCGACAGGGCTCTCGAGACCCGACGGGCCGACCACAAAATCGAAAGCGCCCGGTCCTATGAGCTCGATGTCGTCGCCGGCCCGCCGAATGACCTCTCCGAGCAGCTGGTCGTGCAGCACGCGGCCAACGCCTGCAACTCCCCAGAGGGGGACGGAGGCGTCACGAGCGGTTTGGGCGAGACGGGCAGCCGCCGCGGTGACCAGCACACCTCGAGAACCAGCCGCAAGCGCCTCCACGAGTACCACCGCGGCGCCTTCGACGGCCTCTTCTGCTTCCTCGTACTCCCAGCCGCTGGCCTCCGAGACCACCGCCGCGAACCTGCGGACCTCGGCTTGGAGCCCCGGCGGCGGCGCGACCACGCGGACGACTGCCGATGCCCGATGCGAACATGCCTCCAACACAGTCTCGGCGGGACACGCAACGACAATGGGCGCATCGCCGACAAGTCGTTCACCCAGCCCGGTCGCGAGCAGCTCGGCCGTCGGATCCGAGAAGAGCTCGCCGACCGCTCGCCGAGCCGCCTGGTCGGGATCAGAGGCGACAAGCACTGTTGCGGCCACCCACCAAAGCGGCCCAACGGTGACGTGAGACTCGACGAGCCGCCGGCAGGCAGTCACGACCGCGGGTGGTTCGTCGAGCGCGAGCTCGGAGATGGCCCATGCCGCCTCGACGGCCAGAGCCGTGGGCGCCTCGTCACGATCTCGGGCGATCCACCTCAGGCGCTCGATGGGGTGCATCCAGATGCACGTTACCGTCGCGGCGCCGGCGTGGGCCAAGGAACCTCGGAGGTGGCGAGCTGATTCCTGACCGATCGTGCTCAGCCGACGATCCCGCCTTTGGTCATTGCCAGCACGTCCAGAGCCCGATCCACCTCCTCCTCGGTGAGCAGCCCCATCTCCAGTACGACGGTTCGCAGGTCCTTTCCTCCGGCGACCGCCGTCTTGACCACCTTGGCCGCCTGCTCGTAGCCGATGTAGGGATTGAGCGCCGTGGCGATCGACGGGGAGGAGAGCGCGTAGGTCCGGCACTGCTCCTCGTCGGCGACGATCCCGGCGACGCACTTGTCCGCCAAGGCTCGGCTCACTGCCGAAAGCAGGCGGATGGACTCCAGGAGGTTGCTGCCGATCACGGGCAGCATCACGTTGAGCTCGAAGTTGCCTGCGGCACCACCGAATGCAACCGCGGCGTCATTGCCGACGACCTGCGCGACGACCTGGCAAACGGCCTCCGGAACCACCGGGTTCACCTTCCCCGGCATGATCGACGAGCCCGGCTGAAGATCCGGCAGGTGGATCTCGGCAAGGCCGCACCGCGGGCCCGATGACATCCATCGAAGGTCGTTCGAGAGCTTGTACAGCGACACCGCGATCGTCCGGAGCGCACCAGAGGCCTCGACCAGACCATCCCGAGCACCTTGGGCCTCGAAATGGTCACGGGCCTCGATAAGGGGCAGGCCCGTCGCCGAGGCGAGACGCTCGATCACACTTGGAGCGAAGCCTGCCTTCGCGTTCAACCCAGTGCCGACGGCTGTCCCGCCTAGCGGCAGCTCCGCCACCCGTGGCAAGACAGATTCGAGTCGCTCAACGCCGTACTCGACGGCAGCCGCGTATCCTCCGAACTCTTGTCCGAGCGTCACGGGCGTCGCATCCATCAGGTGAGTGCGGCCGGACTTCACGATGCTCCCGAACTCCGCCTGCTTCGAGCGCAGGCCCGAGGCCAGATGACCTAGGGCAGGAACCAGATCTCCGACGATCCCGCGTGCGGCCGCTAGATGGATAGCGGAGGGGAACACGTCATTCGACGACTGTGACGCGTTGGGTTCGTTGTTGGGACGGACCTCCCGTCCGAGCCGCTCACTGGCAAGATTCGCCAGCACTTCGTTCATGTTCATGTTCGTGGAGGTCCCAGATCCCGTCTGGAACACATCGATCGGGAACTGGTCAAAATGGCGCCCGGCTGCCACTTCTTCAGCCGCCTCGGCAATCGCCGCCGCGACATCCGAGCTGATCGTTCCCATCTCGGCGTTCACCGTCGCGGCCGCGCCCTTGATCATCGCCAGAGCGACGAGAAGCGCCGGGTCTACGGGCTGGCCCGAGATCGGGAAGTTCTCAACGGCGCGCTGTGTCTGTGCTCCCCATCGCGCGCTCTCCGGCACGCGGATCTCACCCATCGAATCATGCTCGATGCGATACCCGCCAGCCGCGTCGCCGGCACCCTCTGAATCTCCTATGACAGTCATAGAGTCAACGTAGCTGTCAGAACGACAGCCGTAACAATTCAGTAAGAGCTATCGTAACGACGCTGTAATGTCACTACTCTGCCGAGAAGTGCTCGCATCGCAGGTGGGACCCCGCGTGCTTGCATTGGCTTTGCACAGCGGGTTAGGTTGCGAGCACTGTGAGACCTGCTACTGGGAGCCTCATCGCTGAGGCTGCGCAAGGCTTGGTCGTCGCGCCGGATGCGCCAAGAAGGCGCCGTCGACGCGCGGCGGTTTCGCTAGCCATCTCCGCAATGTTGCTTGCGGGCGTCGGCACGCCACTTGTTCTTGCGGGCGCGCCTGCTGGTGCCGACCAGGTGAGCACCCTGCAACAGCGTGCCCAGTACATCGCCGCCGAGATCCAGGCCGCCAACGTCAAGCTGACCATCCTCGATGAGAGCTACCTCGAAGCCAAAGGTCGTGTCGCGTCACTTGCGCAGCTGGTAGCCAACGCGACAAAGGCAATCGGCCAAACCGAAAAGGCACTCGATCAGGACCGGTCGCATCTTCGCGAGGTTGCGATCGAGGCCTACGTCACGGGCGGCGCGTCGCAGAGCTTTTCCGTGCTGTTCAACGGCACCCAACAGACCGCCGGCATGCAACAAGCCTACATCCAGGCCGCGTCCGGCAATCTGAACGAGTCCGAGACAACGGTGTTGATCAACCAGCGGGCGCTGTCGATCGATCGGGCCGCTCTCAACCGCACCGAGCAAGTCGCGACGGCCAACGAGACGGCCATCTCCAACGACTTGTCGCAAGCCGAGGTCATCACCGCCAGGTTGACCAACGAGCAAGCCAGCGTAAAGGGCCAGCTAGCAGTCGCTGTGGCGGCGGCCGAGCGGGCCAAGGCCGCTGCCTATGCCGCCGCATTGGCAAGGGCCGCACAGGCCGCCGCCGCGGCCGCCGCCGCCCAACAGCAACAACAGCAGCGGCAACTGCAGTCGTCTACGCCTCCGACGCCTGTTCCCACGCCTTCGCCTTCACCTTCGCCTGCGCCACCGGTATCTGGTAACAGCGCAGGTCAGATCGCCGTGAACGCCGCCCAGAGCCAGCGCGGCGTCCCCTATGTCTGGGGAGGTGCCACACCGGGAGCGGGCTTCGACTGCTCGGGACTGACAATGTGGGCATGGGGCCAGGCCGGTGTCTCGCTAGCCCACGGGGCAACGGAGCAGTACTACGAGATCGAGCACGTCTCGATGTCCGACCTTCAGCCGGGTGACCTCATCTTCTACGGCGACGCGTACCTTCTCTACCACGTGGTCATGTACATCGGCGGCGGTATGGTCGTACAAGCAGAGGAGACGGGTACCAACGTGATGGACACGCCGGTGCCACCTGGTGCTTTCGGCGCCGGCAGACCTTGACTCCCTGACACTCGGGAAACCTCTCTCAGCAGTGCTGCCGCAAGTCAACGGCCGTCCCGCGTACGCTTCCTTCAATGCGCGCTGTCATCGTCGAGGCCGGAGCCGTCGTCGTGAGAGAACGACCCGACCCGGTCCCGGGGACTGGCGAACTGCTTGTTCGTGTCCAGGCCGCGGGCCTGAATGGCGCCGACCTGCTGCAACGGGCCGGCTTGTACCCGGCTCCGCCGGGTTCGCCTGCGGACATCCCGGGCCTCGAGTTCGCGGGCGTCGTGGCGGCAGTTGGACCTGGTGTCGAGCGCTTCGTCGTCGGCGATCGGGTCATGGCCGTGGTCGGTGGCGGAGCGCAAGCCGAGCTGGCGATCGTCCACGAACGCACCGCGCTAGCGGTGCCAGACACGCTCGCTTCCGTGGAGGCCGGCGGATTCCCGGAGGCGTTCACGGTCGCGCATGACACCCTGTTCACCCAGTGCGCGCTCAGGCCGGGTGAACGGGTCCTGGTGAACGGTGCCGCAGGCGGGGTCGGCATCGCCGGAGCCCAACTTGCGCTGGTGGCAGGCGCTGCGGTCGTCGCGAGCGTGCGTGCTGCTCACCTCCGCAAAGCGCTGGAAGCCTTCGGCGCGACGGCGGTCGACCCGGCGGATGCGGCCGCACACGGCCCCTACGACGTGATCCTCGAACCTATCGGGGCGCCGAACCTCAAGACCGACCTCGACTCACTGGCCATCGGAGGCCGTCTCGCGATCATCGGCATCGGCGCAGGTGCACGCGGCGAGATCGACCTGCTGCAGCTCATGAGTCGACGCGCATGCATTCACGGCTCCACTCTGCGGGCTCGTCCGCTCGAGGAGAAAGCGGTCGCTGCGCGCCTCGTCGAGCGCCAGGTCCTGCCACTTGTCGCGGCGCAGCGGGTTCGGGTCCCCGTCGAGGAGGTATTCGGGCTGAAGGACGTGGACGCGGCGTACACACGGTTTGCGGTGGGAGGCAAGCTCGGCAAGATCGTTCTCGACATCCCGGGTTGAAACAGGACCGAAGCGCCGTGCAACACCGCTACCTCGGCCGATGGCGACCTGCACTCGCCACCACCTGGGCATGACGGCTCGAGCAGGAATGCGCTGACCTTCGATCCTGGTCGAGCGCTGGCCGACAATTTCATCCGCCGGAATATTCCATCTGTGGAACTGTTCTACTCCACGTGAGATTGCGGAACTTACTCAGAGGGCTCCGTTCATGATGACGATCGGGCAAACAACGCCGCACCAATCGAACCCGGGGACGACTGGTGCACCGGAGCTCTCGTCTCGCGAGATCCTGGTCGACCGGTACTGCGAGCTCCAGCCGCAGATGCAACGGCGTTTCAGCGCTATCTTGCAGCGAGAGCTGCGCGACGAGCTTCAAGCTGTGACCGGTCATCAGCTCAGCGTCCTGACGTACCTTCGAGGTCAATCGGTGACAATGCGCGAGCTCGCGAGGGAGCTCGCCGTGGGAGAGAGCGCAGCTACCGCCGTCGTCGATCGTCTCGTCCGCCAGGGGCTCGTCGTTCGCTGTGACGACCCTTCGGACCGCCGCCTCGTCCGCTTGGCGCTGAGCGGCACGGGCGAGTCGCTGGTGACGAAGCTGCACGCGACAGCCTGCCAAAAGACAGCGAATCTTCTCGTGTCGCTCTCCGACGACCAGCTCGCCCAGCTCGTCGCGACCATGGAGATGCTCGACGCTGCTGCCATCGCGAACGAAGCACTTGCCGGCTGTGAGAGCGCTGCGCAGGACAACGCCCAGGAGGAGCCGGCAAGATGACGACCACCGACAGGATCCTCGGTGCCGACCAGCGCAACGGCCACCAAGTGGCCGCTAGGCCCCCCAGCGCGACGGTGAACCAGGAGCACTCGGGCGGAGGCATGACCCACCGCCAGATCCTCGTGGTGTTCTCCGGGCTGATGCTCGGGATGCTGCTCGCCGCGCTCGACCAGTCCATCGTCAGCACAGCACTGCCGACCATCGTGGGCGACTTCCATTCCCTCAACCGCCTGACATGGGTCGTGACGGCCTATCTCCTCACTTCGACCGTGAGCGCCCCCCTCTACGGAAAGATCTCCGACCTCTACGGCCGCAAGCGCATCTTCCAATTCGCCATCGTCATCTTCCTCGCCGGATCGGTCCTGGCCGGTCTCAGTCAGAACATGGACCAGCTGATCGCGTTCCGCGCCGTTCAGGGCCTCGGGGCCGGCGGCCTGATCGTGCTCGCGATGGCAATCGTTGGCGACGTGGTCTCGCCTGCCGAACGTGGCCGCTACCAGGGGTATTTCGGTGCAGTGTTCGGGATTGCGAGCATCGCCGGACCGCTTGTCGGAGGCTTCCTCGTCGACCACGCCTCCTGGCGCTGGATCTTCTACGTGAACCTTCCCATCGGTGCGATCGCCCTCGTTGTCACGAGCATCGTGCTGCGCGACCGGGCCGCGCGCACCCGGCACAAGATCGACTACAGCGGCTCTGTGCTCCTGCTCGTCGGCGTGTCCGCCCTCTTGTTGGTCACGACGCTCGGTGGCTCTCCGCAGGGCTACGCGTGGATGTCGCCACAGATCATCGCCATGGTCGCGATCGGCATCGGCTTCGTCATCGCGTTCCTCATCCGTGAGCACTATGCATCCGAGCCGATCGTCCCGCTCAGGCTGTTCCGCAAACGAGTCTTCTCCGTGTCGAACGCCGCGGGCTTCATCGTCGGCGTCGCCATGTTCGGCGCGATCATCTACCTGCCCGTGTACCTCCAAGTCGTCCGAGGAGTATCGCCAACCACCTCCGGGCTCATGCTGTTGCCCATCATGGCCGGCTTGTTCACGGCCTCGATAGGAAGCGGCCAGATCATCGCGCGGATCGGACGGTACAAGATCTTCCCGATCGTAGGAACTGCCCTCATGACCATCGGAATGGGGCTGTTCTCCACGCTTACGGTCCACACCTCTTTCCTCGTGACCTCTGCTTTCATGCTGCTCACCGGGTTCGGACTGGGGCTCGTCATGCAGGTGCTGATCCTGGCGGTCCAGAACGGCGTCGATTACAAGGACCTCGGGACGGCGACGTCACTAGCGGCCTTCTTCCGGTCGATGGGAGGCGCCTTCGGCACAGCGCTGCTCGGCGCCGTCCTGAACGACCGGCTCATCGGCAACCTGAGCAAGGCCCTGCCCGTCGCGGCCCGCCCGCACGTGTCTGAGATCGCCCGCGAGATAGTGGGCAGTCCTGCCCAGTTGAAGCTGCTGCCCTCGGCCATTCACACGGCCGCCACCGTCGCTTATGTGCACACGATCGACACGGTATTCCTCATCGCGACACCGGTTGTCGCCCTCGCCTTCGTCTTGTCGCTCGCCTTGCCGGAGATCCGCCTCCGCAAAACGGTGCACACCGTCGCGCCAGAGCATGGCGCTTCGTCCCACACGAGCGAGTCTGTGGAGGCGATCGTCAGCTCAGGCAAACCGTCTCCAAACTTCAACCAGTGACGAGACCTGCGAGGCCTGAGCAGCCAGACCGTCCGGTGGCGCGCCCGGTGGCGCGACTGCGGGACGCCCCTGGGGGTCCCCAGGTCCTTCTCAGAGCGTTCCTCGGTGTGACCTTCACGTACGCGGGCCTGCAGAAGCTGACGAACCGTAACTTCTTCGAAGCCGCCAACCCTGGGTCCATCCAGTCGCAGTTGCACGCGTCGATCACTCTGAGCCCGATCGGACCGCTCATCAGGCTGGCGGCGCACGAACCGGTGCTGGTGGGCTTGCTGATCGCTTTCGGCGAACTGGCGGTCGGTCTCGGCACCTTGTTCGGGCTGCTCGGAAGGGTTGCTGCCGCGGGCGGCATGGCAGTGTCACTCCTTCTGTTCCTCTCCGTCAGCTTCAACACCACCCCGTACTTTTACGGCTCGGACATCGTCTTCTTCTTCGCCTGGACCCCGCTAGTGGTCGGAGGAAGCGGAGCTTGGTCTGTCGACGCTGCACTCGAGGCACGTCACGCCAGGGAACGAGCCTCGGCCGGGGTTCCGCCGGAGCAGCAAGCGCCGGACCTGGACCGCCGGGCAGCCGTTCGCAAGGCGGCCTCCGCTCTCACACTTGCGAGCTTCGCTGTCGTCACCGCCGCTATCGCGGCAGCCGTCGGGAGAATGTCCGGCGCCTCGCTCCAGACGTCGGGCGCGCCCCAACTCTCACCACCGAGCACCGAATCGCCCAGCCCCGGCTCCTCGAAGGGCACGGCCATAGGGCTCGCCGGCGACGTACCGCTCGGCGGCGCCCGAGAGTTCACCGACCCGGCCCAGGGGATCCCTGCTTACGTGGTCCGGCCCTCCGAGAGCTCTTATGTCGGCTTCAGCGCCGTGTGCACTCATATGGGCTGCACCGTTGGCTTCTTCGAGCCGGCGCTCCAGTTCCGCTGCCCATGCCACGGCTCGATCTTCTCGGCGGTCACCGGGGAGGTCCTCCAAGGCCCCGCGGCAGCGCCTCTTCCAAGCATTCCCATCGAGAAATCAGCCAATGGCACTCTCCTCGCCGACGGATGAGAATCTCTGACGGCAACTGGCAGGCATACTGACCGATCTGATGCCATCGCGTTTAGTAGGATGCTCGCCGTGTTCAATTTGTCACTCGGATGCCACCGATGGTGACCCGCGCGACCCGGGCGACGCCCCCGGCACGCTCAAGCCGCTCGACTGGCAGCACAACCTCCCCTGCTCGGGCCACCACGACCCGCTCTGCGCGATTGCACACTCCCCGCTCAGCGTTTGACGCGCGCCCGAGCCCACCTCGCTCTTCTCAGCGCTCTTCCCCGCCGGTCGCATCAACGCCCGCGCGGAAGTCCGCCCGGGTAGCGAACGACAAGGAAGCCGACGGACGCCGGCTGCGCGCGGCTCGCAACTATGAGGCCGTTGTCGGTGCCGTCCTCGACATCGTGCGGGAATGCCCCCCCAACGTGATCTACCTGCCGAGCGCTGCCGAGGTTGCGGCGCGCGCCCGGGTCTCGGAGCGAACCGTCTTTCGTCACTTTGCCGACCTTGACGCGCTGTTCGTGGCGGCCGCCTCGAGGATCCGGCCGATCCAGCTGATCTACCTCGGGCCGCGTCCTGATGCTCCTGGCCTGGACGAACGGATCGAGGCGCTCGTGGGTCTGCGGTCGAAGCTGTACGAGAGGATTGCACCTGTCAGAAGGGTCGCGATCTATCTCAGCCAGACCCATCCGCTCGTCGTTGAACAACTCGCCGAGGCGTACGCGATAGCTCGATCCCAAGTCTCGGACGTCTTCGCTCCTGAGCTGTCGCGTCTAGACGCCAA
>PMZN01000131.1:20787-20995 GCA_003170375.1 Acidimicrobiaceae bacterium
AACGGTGCCGAAGGCCAAGCGCCGCTAAGCCGACAACACCGGGAGCTCGAACCGGGAGCTCGAACCGCGGGCTCGGCCGAACTCCTCCAGTCGCGGGTATCTTCGGACTGCGTGATCCGCCCCCGGATCTGGATCCAATGAGCTGGAGATGACCAGATATGTCAATGCCCTACCGCCGCCTCGGCCGATCCGGCCTCAAAGTGAGCCT
>PMZN01000065.1 GCA_003170375.1 Acidimicrobiaceae bacterium
TGTTCTGGTTCTACTGGGCCCAGACGGCCTTGGGCCTGGACGACTTCGACGCCTACGTCGCCCGCCTGAAAAAGGCCATCGCCGCCTAGCCGAAAACTTACGAGCCGGCGTTAGGCGACGCCTACGTGACGGTTGCCCGCCGCTATCAGCAGCGTGGCGACAACAACCAGTACATCGAGTTCCTGACCAAGGCCGTGGACGTGACCCCCTTGTCCGCGGGTTTGCACTTGACGCTTGGCGACGCCCAGTGGCAGCTAAGCAACCGCCCCGCCGCCGCCGCCCAGTACAAGCTGGTCCTGGAGTTGGAGCCCGACCACGCCGACCGCGTCCGCCTCCTGAACCGCATCCGCGAAGTGGACGCCGCAGCGCCCACAACCCAACCATCCGCCGCGCCGAAATGACTCATTAGTTGCTCCGCGGGGCGACCGCATCGCCGGCGCGAGGCTGGCATCCCCCCGACGCACGCCAGAGGTTGTCCTCCGGAAGAAGGAAGCCCGCGTCGACCAAGAGCACCGCTTCGATCAAGCTTCGCGCGCCGCTGTAGCGATTCTCGACCGTCACGCCCAGCGGATCGACCCTCACAATTACGCTGCGCCGCACGAGCTCTACTCCGCGCTGTTGCAGGCGGGCGTTCGCCGGGCCGATATCGCCAGTACGCGCCAGATGCGCGCCGACGACGTGGTCGGGTGTGACGATGCTGACAGTGGCGCCGTGGGTCGCGAGAAGCTCGGCGACACCGACGCCGATCGGACCGCCGATCGGGTCCCAGACGACGACCGGGCTCGGAGGTGGCTCGGCGACCTGGCGTTCGGCGGACAAGACCTCAGCGGCGGTCGCGATGGCCGCTCCCGCTGCCACCTCGAAGCTCCGACGGCCAGGTCGCGAGCCTGTGCAGTGCACGATCGGCCCCTCGTGTCCATCGATCTCCTCGAGGGTCACCTCATGGCCTGTCTCGATCCGGACACCGGAGCGCCGGCATTCGGACTCCAGCCAGTCCACGAGCGCTGCGAGACGTTCCCTCCCGGGCGCACGCGCGGCGACTCTTACCATCCCCCCGAGGATCTGGTCTCGTTCGACGAGAGTGACCTCGTTGCCGGCCGCGGCGGCGACGCGTGCGCACTCGAGGCCTGCCGGGCCCCCACCGACGACGAGAACGTGTGACTTCTGCCTCGCCGGGATCTTCACAACGCCAGACGCGAAAGGCGGGTCGATCAGCGGGTCGGTCGTCTCATGGCCCGAGCGCGGCTCACCGATGCAGGTGACGACGGGGTTGCGGACGTCGCGCACTTGGCAAGCCTGGTTGCAGAGCACACAAGGACGGACGCGATCGGCCGCTCCGGCCGCCACCTTGCTCCCGAGCGCGGGATCCGCGATCTGGGCACGGGTCATCTCGACGAGGTCGGCCTCGCCACTGGCGACGAGCTCTTCGGCGAGCGCGACGTCGACGAGTGAGCCCTGCGCCACGAGAGCGACTTCTTTCGCCAGGGCGGTTCGCACGATCGCCGCCGCCTCGCGGTTGAAACCCGGCTCGACATGACAGTCGGGCCTGGTGCCGGCGGTCCAGAACGCAGAGCCGCGCACCGCACACAGGTAGTCGAGCCCCAATGGTGCAAGGACGGTCAGGAGGCCGGCCGCGCTCTCCGGCACGATCCCTGCCCATGCTGCAAGCTCGTCACAAGAAAGCCGGAGACCGACGAGGCCCCCGGCCGAGGCACGATCGACGGCGTCTCGCGTGGCCCGGATCACCCGGCGCACGAGCTCGGCCCGGTCCTCGCCGAGCTCGTCGTCGCGGAAGTTGGTGAGCCTCGAGCAGAACTGGCGCAGGAGGCTGTACTGACCGGCGTTCAGCTCCACGCCGTCGCAGCCTGCCTCGACCGCAGCTTCAGCCGCGACACCGAAGGCAGCGATCAGGGCCTCGATCTCCCCGGGCTCCATGGCCTTGGAAACCTCGCGGGTCTCCACGTCGGGCACCGGGGAGGGCCCGAGCAGGACACGCTGGTGATAGGCGCTCGAGCCTTGCCCCCCCGCGTGGCCCAGCGCGGCGATCACGAGGGCGCCCTCCTCGTGACAGGCAAGTGAGATGCGCGACCAGCCCTCGGCGGCGTGTGATGCGAGCGGTGCCCGCTCGTAGGGCCAGTCCGAGTCGTCGACCGACGCCTCCTCGACGACGATCACCCCTGCCCCGCCCGACGCACGGGCCCGGTAGTACGCGACATGGCGATCCGAAAACGCCCGGCGTCTTGCGAGGTTGGTCTCGTGCGGGCCGAAAACGAGGCGAGTGCGGGCTTGCCGTCGACCCAGCCGGACCGGGTCGGCGAGGGAGGTCAAAGCTGCGATTCGCCGAGGCCAGCCTCGGCGAATCGGGCCGCAGTCGCTTTGCCGATCCCACACGTTCCACCCGTCAAGAGCGCCGCTTTGCCCGCGAGACCGAGCTTCATGGCTCAGACCATAGATTCCGGAGCGTGAAAGCGTTCCGACGTCTCCCCAGCGGTGGCCCCAGGTGAACCATCTCGGCAGCCAGACAAGCCCTTACCTGCGCCAACACGCCGGCGATCCGGTCGACTGGTACCCGTGGGGCGACGAGGCACTCGCGAGCGCGAAAGAGCTCGACCGGCCGCTTTTCATCTCCATCGGCTATTCGTCGTGCCACTGGTGCCACGTCATGGGTCACGAGTCGTTCGCGGACCCGGCGACCGCGGAGGTGATGAACCGGCATTTCGTGAGCGTGAAGGTCGACCGGGAGGAGCGGCCGGACATCGACGCGGTCTACATGGAGGCGGTGCAGGCTGCCACCGGGCGCGGCGGCTGGCCGATGAGCGTGTTCGCCACACCGGACGGGCTCCCGTTTCTTGCCGGGACGTACTTCCCCGATCGTGCCCGCCACGGGCTGCCGTCGTTCCGCCAAGTGCTCGAGGCGGTGATCGAGGCCTGGGACTCGCGTCGTCACGATGTCGTCGGCCAGGCGCACGCCCTCGCGGACGCGGTCGCGCGCCGGCTCGAGCCACTGGGGCCGTCGATCGCCCACGGGCAGGCCCTGAGGCCGGCGGACGTGCTGTGCGGCGAAGCGGCCGAACNNCTGCTCTTGCGAGATCACCTCCGCAACAGCGCGGGCGTGTCGCTCGACATGGTCGAGCGCACCCTCGAAGCCATGGCCTCCGGCGGCATCTACGACCATCTCGGCGGTGGGTTCGCCCGCTACTCGGTCGACCCACATTGGGACGTGCCACACTTCGAGAAGATGCTGTACGACCAGGCGCTCATCGCTCGCGTCTACCTGCACGCCTGGCAGCTGGACGGCGATCCTCGCTGGCTGCAGGTGCTCACCGAGACGCTCTCGTACGTGCTGCGCGACCTCCGCGACCCGGGCGGCGGACTGTACGCGGCCGAGGATGCGGACTCCGAGGGCGAGGAGGGCCGCTACTACGTGTGGTCGGCCGAGGAGCTGACGGCACTGCTCGGGGCCGCACTCGGCGCGGAGGCGGCCGAATGGTACGGCGTCACGGCTGAGGGCAACTTCGAAGGCCGAACGGTCCTGCACCGATCTCGCCGCGGCGATCTGCTGCGGCCGCCGCAGATCGAGACCGCCCGGTCCGAGCTCCTCGCAACGCGGACCGGTCGCGTCCGGCCGGGCCTCGACGACAAGATCATCACCGAATGGAACGCCATGATGTGCTCGACCCTCGCCGAGGCCGCGGCTGCCACCGGGAGGGACGAATGGTCGAAGGCCGCGGCGGAGATCGGGACGTTTCTGCTCGAGCACCTACGGCGTGCAGATGGGAGAGTGCTGCGCTCCTGGTGCCAAGGGCGCGCCGGAGTGCCCGGCTACGCCGCGGATTACGCGTGGCTGATCGACTGCTGCACTCGTCTCGGCGAGCTCACCGGCGACCCTCGCTGGACTATGGAGGCCCTGACGATCGCCCGGCAGCTGCTCGAGCTCTTCACCGACGACGAACGCGGCGGCCTCTACACGACCGGGAGCGATGCGGCGCCGCTCGTGGTGCGACCTCGTGAGGTGCAAGACGGCGTGACGCCCTCGGCAGGCTCGCTCGCAGCCATAGCCCTCGCCCGCCTCGGCGCCATCGCCGGAGACGCCGAGCTCTCCGCGGCAGCCGAGCGGATCGTCGGCTCGGTCGGAGCCGGCGTCGAAGCCGCTCCCTCGGCGTTCGCAGAGCTGCTCCTCGCCGCGGAACTGGTCGAGCACGGACCGGTCGAGATCGTCGTCACGGGCGACCGGCCAGACCTTGTTCACGCGGCTCGGAGGCGTTTCGTGCCGGGAGCGGTGCTCGCCTGGCGCTCGCCTGCGATCGAGGTGCTCGCCGGCGGCAGCACGGTTGTGCCGTTTGAGAGCCCGCTCCTCGCAGGCCGTGCGGACGGCTTCGCATACCTCTGCCGCCGCGGCGCATGTCTCGCTCCGGTCGATGACGCCGACGCCCTCCTGTCAGCTCTCGACTCCGTGGTCGCATCGCCGTGAGACGCCATGCCGTGAGGCTCCCCTCGCGCCGGCACCGCCGACCGGGCGCGGTCCGGGCGAATCGGCCGGGCGACGTGCTCCGATGCGTCTTGCTCGCACGTGGACCGGAATGGGTGGTCGTCGACGTCGCCACCGGCGCCCTGGTGCGCAGCCGCGCCTCTGGCTGGCCGGTCGTGGCCACGGACTCGAGCCTTGTCGCCGGCGCGTCCCTCGATCGGGATCGGGGCAAGCCCCACACGGGCCCGGAGCTGGATGTCGTCGAGATCGAGCTCGCAGATGACGACGAACCGTCCGACCCGGCGCGACCCGAAGCCGTCATGGTCCGGCGCGCACCCGAGCGTGTCGGAGCCCCTAGGCGTCGCTCCGTGCGCCGGATCCTTCACGACCTCCTCCCGACCGACCCCAAGCGCCCTCTGCTGGGATCACTGGGGCCCTCGATCTCGTATGTGGATCTCGACGGGTCGCGCCCCTCGGTCGCGGTCGTCGCTCCCGACCGGCCGCCCGCCTTCGCCAGTGACGTGGCGGGCACGTGGTGCCAATTCAGCCTCGGAGGCCGCAAGCACCGTCTGCCCGTGGTCGACGAACGCCTCGTCGAAGCCAAAGACCGAGCCCGGGACGGCGCTCTCACAGGCGATGCCGTCGTGGCGGCTATCGGCGGAGCCCCCAGGTACCTGGTCGTCGCCCTCGGCGCGCCGCATCGAGGACAAGCGCCCAAACTTGTGCTCGGCGTGTTGCCGCGGCCCTGACTCGCTCCTGGGTGCTCGGGCTCGGCTCAGCTACGAGGTGGTGCGTGCCTCAAACCGGGAGCGTGCTCGCCGCGAGCTCCTCGGCCATCGCCCAACCGAAGGCCACGAGGCTGTCGCGACGCTGGCCTTCCACCGCGGCAAACAGGGCCGCGAGAGCCTCGCTCTCACCCGGCGGCTCCTGAGGGGTGTAGTCGAGAAGCCCGGCAGCGTCGCCGTCACCCCTGATCACGAACGTCCTGTCGTCGAGCTGGCCGTCCGCGCCAAATCGCTTGGCGAGCCGGCGACCCCAGGCACGCTCCTCGCCCGTCGCCCGGTGGTCGGGACGTGGGACCACTTCCTCGAGACCCTCGAACGCACGGAATCCGGAGGCATGGGCGAGCCTGGTCCCGACGAGGACGTCTTCATCGGGAAAGGCGAGAACAGCACGGCGATACAGGTCGCGCATCGCAGCATCGAGAGCGGTGACCGCCAAAGGGCCCCGGGTGAAGGCCGCCACCCCGACCAACAGGCTGGGCGTGCCGCCTATCCGCTCGAGGGTTGCGAGCGCGTAACCGAGAAGCTCCGACTGCTCGCGAACCTGGGTGACGAGCACCCAGTCCTCGCGCTGCTTCGACAGGAAACCCACTCCCCAGCCACCCGCCTCCGCCGCGGAGAGGTCGGCCATTTCGGCAAGCTCCGCGTCAGTGAGCGCCGTACAGTCCTTCGTGGCGACCTCGATCTCGATGGCCATGACAGTCTCATGCTCCCGTGCGTCGCTCTCACCGTGCCGCCCGGCCCACCCTGGGACACGGCTTGGACCGCGCCTTGCAGAGACTGGCCGCTCGTGGCGACGCCGAACCCCGAACGCGCCCGGCTGTGCGCGCGCGTCCCGGCTCGGACCATCAACAGTGTACGGGATCAAACCGACGACCTGCCAGGTGGTGTTCTACTGACCACTCACCGCGCGACGGCAGAGGTGCCCAAGAGCTCCTTGAGAGCACCCACGAGCCCACCTCGGGGGTCGACGTTGAACTGCGGCGGGAGCCTCAGCACCTTCTCCCCGACGCGCAGGTGAACCGCGCAATTGCCGGGATGCTCGCTCACGAGATCGCGGATCTGGCGCACGAGGGAGTCGGTCAGCCGGTTGAGCGGCAGCACGACCTCTACGGGGGGATCGCTACCGGGCGTGGTGAGCTCGAGACGTCGCAGATCCCTGCAGATGAACTTCGGCTGGTCCTCACGCAGATCGAGCCGGCCACGCACCGCGACGATCGCGTCCTGCTCCAGCAGGCCGCCGTACTCGAGCATCGTCTTCGGGAACACCATCACCTCGATCGCCGCTTCGAGGTCCTCGAGCACGAACGTCGCCATGAGCTCGCCTCGCCGGGTGTAACGCCGGACGAGGGCGGTGACGACGCCTCCGGTCGTGATCGTGAGGTTCTCGGTCCAACCCCCCGGGCCGGTGCCGGCCCCGACCTCTCCCGCAGTGTCTCCCCCCGGGGCAGCCGAATCGAGGAGGTCACGGATCGTGACGTCGGTGACGTTGCGCAAGGCTTTCTCGAGGCCCATCAGGGGATGGTCGCTCACGTAAAGGCCGAGCATCTCCTTCTCGAATGCCAGCCGCTCGCCCTTGTCGAACTCGAGGTCCGGGATCGCCACCCAGGTGCCGTCGAAGCTTGCCGGCGAGGCACCCCCGGCCGCGGCGTTCCCGGCTTCCTCATCGAAAAGCGAGAACAGGGTCGCGATCCCCTGCTCTTGTTCGCGCCGTCGGACCAGCGCCCGCTCGACGATCCCTTCGAAGGCGAGACAGAGCCCCTTGCGCGGATGGCCGAGCGAGTCGAAGGCTCCCGCCTTCGCTAAAGACTCCACAGCTCGCTTGTTGAGCGCGCTCGAATCGACCCGGCGGCAGAAGTCGTAGAAGTCGACGAAAGGCCCTCCGCGCTCGCGGGCGGCGACAATGTGCTCGACAATGGCCTCCCCGACGTTGCGGACCGCGGAAAGCCCGAAGACGATCACGTCGCGGCCGGAGGAGGCCGGGCCCTGAGCCGTTCCCCTGATCGTGGTGAAGTT